>JASBVW010000034.1 GCA_029961005.1 Bacillota bacterium | reverse complement strand
TGGGGGCGTGACCCTGCTCCAGTACGTCCAGCAATTACCGACTACGCTTGTGGTGCGCCGGCTGGAGGACTGAGGCCATGCGGAAGGGCGAGGGAGCGAACAAGGGAGGAAACTTGAAGGAAATAGTTCTGCACCTCTTAAAACAGCGAATAGATCAACCGGTCTCGGGAGGGGAGCTGGCGGCGAAGCTGGTCGTCTCGCGCACGGCTGTCTGGAAGGCGGTCAACGCCCTGCGGGCGGAAGGCTACCTCATTACAGGCACGCCGCGCCGGGGCTACCAGCTGTCTTCTCACTCTGACCTCATCTTACCTGGAGAGATCAAAGCCGGCCTCTCCACCGCCGTTTTGGGGCGGCGCGTGGAATACCGTGTAAAGGTCACCTCGACTAATACTTTGGCGCGCCAACTGGCGGAGGAGGGGGCCGAAGAAGGCACGGTGGTGCTGGCCGAGGAGCAGACGGCGGGGCGAGGGCGCCGGGGCAGCACCTGGTTCTCTCCGCCGCGGCAGGGCATCTGGCTCTCCGTGCTCCTGCGGCCGCAGCTCTCTCCCCTGTGGGCGCCCTACTTTACCATGGCGGCCGCCCTGGCGGCCCTGCGGGCCGTCCAGCAGGCCGCGGGGCCTGAGGTGCCGGCGGGGATAAAATGGCCCAATGACCTCCTCTTGAGAGGGCGCAAGGTAGGAGGGGTCCTGTGTGAGGTGGCGGCCGAACCCGACCTTCTCCGCTACGTGGTGGCGGGGATCGGGATCAATGTCAGGCAGGCCGAAGAGGACTTTCCCCCGGCTTTGCGCGCCCACAGCACCTCTTTGTTCCGGGAGACAGGCCGCCTTTGCCTGCGCGCGCCGGTGATTCGCCAGCTCCTCCGGGAGCTCGAAGACCTGTACTTGCGGCTGAAGCAGGGGCGGCAGGAAGAGGTCCGGGCGCTTTACAGCAGCCACTGCCTCACCCTAGGGCAAGAGGTCGAAGTGAGGAGAGAGGGCGGGGCAGAGCCCCTGAGCGGCCGGGCTGAGGCCATCGGTTCCGATGGAGCCTTGCTGATCCGTACCGCAGAAGGCCGGTCTCTGCCGGTCTACGCGGGGGAGGTCTCTCTCCGCCGCCCCGGGGGCGGCTACGCCTGAGCGGAGGAACGCCAAAAGCCGGAAGGCGACCTCCCTATCGCTCTTCCGGTTCGGAACCAGCCTGCCTACTGGTCCTACGGCCGACGGCCCTGGACGAACGCGTTGAACGCAGCCACTTCCTGCTCGCCGGTCTTCTTGGGCGTCTGTTTGAGCTGTCCCAGAGGGCCGGCAAACTCCACGTCCAACGGGTTCACCCTTACGCGGGGAAAGCGGGCGATCTCCTCTTGCACGGATCGCTTGGGCCTCTTCCCCTCCCTCAGGTTCTGAGCCATACGTCGGATTCCCCCTCGCGAACCTTGATGGGATAGCTCCGGCCGAAGCCTTTTTATAGCCTGGCCCATGCGCGGGGGTTTATCCCCTGCAAATCATGGGAAGAGGGTTAGTTGCTGGGCGGAGGAGAGCTCCCCTACCGCTACTCCGAGCAACCGCACCGGTTGGCTGTGAGGCAGGCGGCTGAGGAGCCGGTGGGCGACCTGGCGGAGGAGGGCCCGGTCGCTGGTGGGGGCGTCCAGGGTGAGCCGGCGGGTGACGGAGGTAAAACCGGCCAGGCGCGCCTTCAGGGTGACCGTCCTCCCCTGCAAGCCTTTCTCGGCCAGACGCGCCGCCACTACCCGGACCACCGCGTCCAGGTGCTGGCGAAGCTCCTTCTCTCCTTGCAGATCGCAGGGAAAGGTGAGCTCATGGCCTACTGAGCGCGGCTGCCCCTCCGGTTTGACCGGGCGCAGGTCGAGCCCTCGCACCAGGTAGTAAATCTCTTCTCCCGCTCGCCCGAAGAGAGAGCGCAGCACCTGCTTGGGCAGAGCTTTCACATCACCGATGGTGCGGGCACCCAGGGACCGCAGGCGGTGAGCAGTCCGCTCCCCCACCCCGGGGATGCGCTCCAGCGGCAGGGGGAGCACCACCCGTGCAAAGTCCGCCGGTTCGATCACGGTGAGTCCGCCGGGTTTCTCTAGGTCTGAGGCCACTTTGGCGGCGAATTTGTTGAAGGAGATGCCGATGGAGGCCGAAAGGGCCAGCTCTTTCCGGATGCGCTCTTGGATGGCTCGCCCCAGGGCGCGCAGGGAGGGGTACTCGTCCCGCACCCGGGTGAGGTCGAGGTAGGCCTCGTCGAGGGAGGCCTGTTCGACCAGCGGGGAGAAGCTCTGCAGCAGGGCGTGGAGCTGGCGGGAAACCCCTACGTAATGCGGCAGGTCCACCGGCAGGAAGATGGCGTGGGGGCACAGGCGCTGCGCCTGGGACAGGGGCATGGCGGAGCGGATGCCAAAGCGCCGCGCTTCATAGGAGCAGGTGGAGACCACGCCCGCGCCATTTTGCCCGTGCCGCCCACCACTACAGGCCGACCGCGGTACTCCGGGTGATCGCGCTGCTCTATGGCGGCAAAGAAAGCGTCCATATCCACGTGCAGGATGACCCGCTGGTACCAGGAGTCCGGGAACTCCATGCCCTTCACCTCGGCGTTGTTATTCTACCACGGGGCGCCGCGGTGTGTCGAGGCGGCCCCGCTTTTTACAGGCGAATGACAGGTGAAGGAAGAGGAAGAGCGGGCCTTCCCGCCGAATTATACAGCGGGTGATCAGGCGGTGGGCGCTCGGATTTTAGTGGTGGACGACGAGGAAGGCATTCTCCAGCTGGTCAAGTTCAACCTGGAGAAGGAGGGTTATGAGGTCCTCCTGGCGCGCGACGGCGTGGAGGCCCTCTCAAAGGTCAAGGCGGAGAAACCCGACCTCGTCCTGCTCGATGTAATGCTGCCCAAACTGGACGGCTTTGAGGTCTGCCGGCAAATCCGCAAGGAAACCTCTGCTCCCGTGCTCTTCCTCTCGGCCAAGGGGGAGGAGATCGATCGCGTCCTGGGGCTGGAGCTGGGGGCGGACGATTACATCACCAAGCCTTTCAGCCCGCGGGAGCTGGTGGCCCGGGTGAAGGCTCACCTGCGCCGCGCACAAAGCCGGGAAGAACCCCAAGCGCCGATCCGCTTCGGCGAGATCGAACTGGATCCGATCCGCCACGGGGTGCTGGTGCGGGGTACAGAGGTGCAGCTTACCCCCAAGGAGTTTAAACTTTTAGAGACCCTGATGGTGAACCGCGGCCAGGTCTTCAGCCGCGACTTCTTGCTGCAAAAGGTGTGGGGGTATAACTACACGGGCGACACCCGCACGGTGGACGTGCACATCAGGCGCCTCCGGCAGAAGATCGAACAGGACCCCACCTGCCCGCGCTACATAGAGACCGTCCACGGATTCGGTTATCGGATGAGGGATCCGGCGTAATGGCGAAGGTGCGCACCTTGAGGTCAGCTTTGGTCTGGGCTTTTATGGTCACCGCCGCGGCCAGCGGCGGTCTTCTCTTTTGGTTGGGGTCGGCTGGGCGCCCGTGGCCGTGGGGCTTCTCTTTACTGCTCCTCTTGTCCTCCCTGGCCGGCGCCGCAGGCTACCTGATAGCGGAGGAATTCGCCCGGCCTTTGCGGCAGCTGGTCGCGTCCGCCCGGGAGCTGGGCCGGGGGCGTTTTGGGAAGATGGTGTGGGCGGATTCGGGGGGCGAGGTAGGAGAGCTGGTAGACGCCTTCAACGCCATGGCGGTCTACTTGGAGCGGACGGTTCAGGAGCTGGCCGAGACCAACCGCAAGCTGGAGGCCATTCTCACCAGCATGGAGAACGGGGTGATCGTGGTAGGGCGCAATCTAGAGGTTTTGCGCCTCAACCCGGCGGCCTGTCGCCTCTTCGAGCTGCCCGAAGAGGCGGTCAAAGGGAAGGGCAGCGTGATCCAGTTGATTCGCAACTATGAGGTGGCCGATGCCTTTGCCGAGACTCTAGAGACCGGGACCCCCGTGGTGCGGGAGCTACAGATTTTGACGCCGGTGGAGCGCAGCCTGCGCATACACATTACTCCGATCCGCTCCGAGCAGGGGGAGGTGGAAGGGGCGGTCGGTGTTTTGTCTGACATCTCCGACTTGCGGCGGCTGGAGCGGATCAGGGCGGACTTCGTGGCCAACGTCTCGCATGAGCTGCGCACACCCCTCACCTCGCTTAAGGGATACGCGGAGACCCTTTTAGACGGGGCGCTGGACGATCCCCCCACGGCGCGCCGCTTCTTGGAGGTGATCCAGCAGGAGGCTGACCGCATGGCCCGCCTGATCAGCGACCTTTTAGACCTTACGCACCTGGAGGCGCGGGGACAGACCATCGTCAAAAGCCCGGTGCGGATCGAGGAGGTGGTGGAGAACAGCCTGCGCGTCGTGCGCCCTGCGGCGGAGAAGAAGGGCATCCGGTTGGAAGTGGACCTACCTTCCGATCTTCCGGTTTTATGGGCCAACGCGGATATGCTGGAACAGGTCCTGATCAATCTCCTGGACAACGCCGTCAAGTATACCCCCGAGGGCGGAGAGGTGAAAGTCGCGGTGCGGGCCGGCCGGGGCGTGATGCACATCAGCGTGGCCGATACGGGCATCGGCATTCCGCGGGAGCACCTGGGCCGCCTGTTTGAACGTTTTTACCGCGTGGACCGCGCCCGTTCGCGCAGCCTGGGCGGAACCGGCCTCGGCTTGGCCATCGTCAAGCACATCGTGGAGCGCCACGGGGGGAGTGTGGGCGTCGAGAGTGCGGTGGGGCGGGGGAGCACTTTTACCGTCACTCTTCCACTAAAGGATTAAGCAGGACCAGGAGCCGATTTGCTCTTGCTAAGACAGGAACAGTTGCAGTATACTAGCACTACCAAGCGCTTTGCTTTTACCCAGGATGGGAGGTGTTTAGGATGCGAGTAGGGTTCGACAAAGAGCTGGAAAAGCTGGAGCGCGACGTCCTCAGGATGGGCAGCATCGTGGAAGAGGCGGTAGTGAAGGCTATCCGGGCTCTGGCGAACCAGGACCTCGCTCTGGCGGATGAGGTGATTGCCAACGACCGCGAGGTGGACCTCCTGGAGATCCAGATCGAGGAAAAGTGCATAGCCCTGTTGGCACTCCAATGCCCTCTCGGGCGCGATCTGCGCTTGATCGGCACCACCCTCAAGATCACCACCGACCTGGAAAGGGTGGGCGACAACGCGGTGAACATCATGGAGGTGGTCAAGCGCATCGGCCACGAGCCCTTGATCAAGCCGCTCATTGACATTCCGCGCATGGCCAATTTGGCGGAGAAGATGCTGAAAGACAGCCTGGATGCCTTCGTCCGGCGGGATGCGACCCTGGCTGAGCAGGTGCGCCTGCGGGACGACGAGGTGGATGAGATCTACGTAGGGCTGTACGACGAGTTGATGGGGTATGTCTTTCCCGGCGGGGAGGAATACAAAGTCCGCCAGGCCATTAATCTCCTTTTTATCTCTTACTACCTGGAGCGGATCGCAGATCACGCCACCAACATCGCGGAGCGGGTGGTCTACCTGGTGACCGGCCAGGCGGTCAGCCATCCCAAGGCGCGAGCGGCCGGCAGGCCAAGCCGTTCCTGACATAAATACCCTCAATTGGCGCCAACAATTCCCTGAAGGAGAATTTACCCCCAGGAGCAAAATTTAGCCTTGACAAGGCCAAACTCTCACTCTTGCGCAATAGTGGGGGCAAATTCTTATCAGGGAGGTAGGCGAGTTGCAGGAACCGCGTAACCTTTGGCGTCGCGGTCCCCTCGTCGTGCTACTCGTCGCGCTACTCACCGCTTTCCTTGCTCTACCAGGATCTGCGGCCACCTACGTCGTCCAACCCGGGGACTCCCTCTTTAAGATCGCACAGCGCACTGGCACCACCGCAGCTGAGCTTCAGCGGGTCAACGGGTTAACTTCCAGCGAGATCTATCCCGGGCAAGTCCTGACCTTAGCGGGAAACCAGTCCCCCTCCGGGGGCAGCGGTTTTGTCCACACGGTTCAACCGGGAGAAAGCCTCTTTCTCATTGCCCGGAAGTACGGGATCACCGTCCAGGCCCTTCAGCAAGCCAACGGCTTAGCGGGCAGTTACATCGAGGCCGGACAGCGCCTGTGGATTCCGGCGGGCGGCACAGCGCCGGGGGGAAAGAGCGGCGGACAGATCTACGTCGTCCGCCCCGGCGACACCCTCTTCCTCATTGCGCGCCGCTATGGGATTGCGGTCATCGATCTGAAGCGCGCCAACAACCTCTGGACCGACTACCTCGAAGTGGGGCAGCGGTTGGTTATCCCGGGCGGCTCGACTGTCGGCGGCTCCAGTCGAGGGACAAGCTCCTCCTTCTCCCGGGCTGACCTGGATCTTCTGGCTCGGCTGGTCCAGGCGGAGGCAGGGGGAGAGCCGTACGAAGGCATGGTGGCAGTGGCGGCTACGGTGCTGAACCGACTGCGCGATCCGCGCTATCCCGACACCATTCCCGGGGTCATCTACCAGGTGGTGGACGGGAAATACTATCAGTACAGCCCGGTCTTGGACGGGCGCATTAACCAGCCCGCTACTCCCATCGCTTACAAGGCGGTGCAGGATGCCTTGGCCGGTTGGGATCCCTCCCGGGGGGCCAACGGCTTCTACAATCCGGCCAAGACCTCCAACGCCTGGGTGGCCAGCCAACCGGTGACGGCGAGGATAGGTAACCACGTCTTCTTCAGGTATTAAAATCAAAGGGCCCCGGAAAAGCTCCGGGGGTGAGGGAGCAATGCGCACCGGAATGGCCAGCCTTCCCCTGCACAGGGGACATTGCCCGCCCTGGCTCTTTCAGCACATGAAGCGGCTGGGGGCGGCGATCCTTCAGGTCATAGCCGAGGAGTTCGGTCCGGAGGAGATACTGCGGCGTTTAGCCGATCCCGTTTGGTTTCAGGCTTTGGGGTGCGTGCTGGGGTTCGATTGGCACTCTTCCGGCCTCACCACTACCGTCTGCGGGGCGCTCAAAGAAGGGCTGGCCGAGCGCAGCCAGGACGTGGGGGTTTTTCTGGCGGGCGGGAAAGGGCGGTCCTCCCGGCGGACGCCGGAAGAGATCGCCCGGGCGGCGGAGCGGCACGGGCTGGGGGTGGACGTGCCCGCCCTGCAATACGCCAGCCGGATGGCGGCCAAGGTGGACACGGCGGCGCTCCAGGATGGGTACGACCTTTACCACCACTTCTTTGCCTTTACCGCCAGCGGCGCGTGGGCGGTGGTTCAGCAGGGAATGAACGAAGAGACGCGCTGGGCCCGCCGCTATCACTGGCTGGGGGAGAAAGAGAAAAATTTTGTCTGCGAGCCGCACAGCGGCGTCTGCGGCCCCCGGGCGGGGGCGGTCTTAAACATGGTGGCTGCCGAAAGCGAGCGGGCGCGGGCGGCTTCTGTGGCCCTGGTGAAGGAGAAGCCCGAGGCGGTGCTCCGGGAGCTCAGGCGCATAGAGAAGGGCGCCCTGACCCAACCTGAGGCGCTGGCAGTGCGCCAGGGGGGCGGGGGGGCGCCTCTTCTTTCTGAGAGCGGTCAGCTGTCCCTGCCGGGGATGGGGCTGCGCTCCCTCTCCCTGCCTGCCGGGCACGCCGTGCCGGATGCGGACCGCCTGAACCGCGTGCTTCAGCGGTTATACGAAGAACCTCCTCGGGACTTTGCCGGGCTTCTGGCGGCGCCGGGGGTCGGTCCTGCCACCGTGCGGGCCTTGGCCCTGGTGGCCGAGGTGGCTTACGGGGCGCCTCCCAGTTTCCGGGATCCGGTGCGCTACTCCTTCGCCCACGGCGGGAAGGACGGCCACCCCTTCCCGGTCAATCGCGCCGACTACGCGCACTCCTGGCAGGTGCTGGAGGACGCCCTGCGCCGGGCCCGCCTGGGGAACCGGGAGAAACTGGTGGCCCTGCGGCGCCTGGCTGCCTGGGTCAAAGGAGAAAGACAGCCCCCGCGGCCGTGATGGTGAAGCGCTGGTGGGCGAAGTCCGCTGTCCCTGTATAGGTGCCTGAGCCGATGGCGCCCGAAAAGTCAGGTCCGGTGCCGTCCACCACCACGAAGCGCCCGTTGAGGGGTCCGGTATTATCCGGCCCTATAGGCCCTACGGTGCCGGAGAAGCGGACAAGCAGCTGATTTCCCTCAGCCACCCCTATCACCAGGTAGCCGTTGTTGGCTCCTTCGGCATTGGCCTGGCGCAGGATGGAATTTTCCACTACCAGGACCGGCAAGCCGGAGAGCTGCGGTGGGGTGGCTCCCGGCTGTACCCCTTCTCCGGCGGCGGGGTCTCCCAAGTAAATGCGTTGCTGCGTGATCCAGAAGCGGGTACCCACGGATTCGATGTATCCTCGGGCGACGCCCCCTCCCAGCGTAGGTGTGGAAGCGGTCAAAGTGGCGGCCAGAGTGACCAATGGCATTTCTATCACCTCCGTGGTTTCATGACGGGTCCTTCAGGAGCGGGCCAGTATATCTTAGTGCCACAGGTAGGGGTAAGGTGCTGGGACGAAGGTACGGAGAGCGGCGGGCCAAAAGTTGACAGGGCGGAGATTACCTGGTAGAATGGCCTCAAACGCCCTTTTCTGAGGGCAAGAACCGAAAGCTGACGAGAGGAGTGGAGCAGAGAGTGAGCGGAGCGGAGAGGAAGGAGAGCAAGATTGTCCTGCCCGAGCGTGAGATCCCCCGGCAGTGGTATAACATCGTGGCCGACATGCCCCACCGGCCGGAGCCGCCGTTGAACCCGGCCACCCGGCAGCCGGTCCAGCCGCAAGATCTGGCGGCCATCTTTCCCCCGAGCTTGATCGAACAGGAAGCCAGTGACCGGCGCTACATCGACATCCCGGAAGAAGTGCTCCGGATCTACGCCCTGTACCGCCCTACCCCCCTTTACCGGGCTCACCGGTTGGAAGCGGCTCTACAGACCCCGGCCCGGATTTATTATAAGTATGAGGGAGTAAGCCCGGCGGGCAGCCACAAGCCGAACACGGCTATTCCACAGGCTTACTACAACCGCCAGGCCGGGATCAAACGCCTGACCACCGAGACCGGGGCGGGGCAATGGGGGAGCGCGCTCAGCTTGGCCTGTGCCTACTTCGGCCTGGAATGCAAGGTCTACATGGTCCGGGTCAGCTACGAACAGAAGCCCTACCGGCGGTCGCTCATGCAGGTCTGGGGGGCCCAGGTTATCCCCAGCCCCAGTTCCCACACCCGAGCGGGGAGGGAGATCCTGGCCCGGGATCCCCAGTGCCCGGGGAGCCTTGGGATCGCCATCAGCGAGGCGGTGGAGGAGGCGGCCTCCCGCCCCGACACCAACTACTCTCTGGGGAGCGTCCTCAACCACGTGCTGCTCCACCAAACCGTGATCGGCCAGGAGGCGAAGAAGCAACTGGCCTTGGTAGAGGATTACCCCGACGTGGTCATCGGCTGCCACGGGGGCGGGAGCAACTTTGCCGGCCTCTCCTTCCACTTCGTCCAGGATAAGATCCACGGCCGGGACGTGAGGGTGATAGCGGTAGAACCGGAGGCCTGCCCCACCCTCACGCGGGGGCGCTTTGACTACGATTACGGCGACACCGCCGGCCTGACGCCGCTGATGAAGATGTACACCCTGGGGGCGAACTTTATCCCTCCCGGCATCCACGCCGGCGGCCTGCGCTACCATGGTGCGGCTCCGCTGGTCAGCCAGCTCCTGGCGGACGGGCTCATTGAAGCCCGAGCCGTGGGGCAACTGGCCACCTTTGAAGCGGCGGTCCTCTTTGCCCGGACGGAGGGTTTCCTTCCGGCGCCGGAATCCGCCCACGCTATCCGGGCCGCAGTGGACGAGGCCCTGCGCTGCAAGGAGGAGGGGAAGGCCAAAACGATCCTCTTCGGCCTCAGCGGGCACGGCCACTTCGACCTTTCAGCCTACGAGGACTACCTGGCTGGCCGGCTGGAGGACTTTCGGTACGGCCAGGAGCGGAGCCTGGCCGGCGTGGAGGGGTCGGCGCAGGTCAAGGCGGCCAAGGAGCGGGAGGCCAAG
>JASBVW010000033.1 GCA_029961005.1 Bacillota bacterium | reverse complement strand
CACCATTCGCTACGACGAGGCCATCGAAGAATGGATCGCTCGGCTCTCCCCTTCTCTCCAGCCACTCTTGCAGCTCCTCGCCCGCAAAGGCCTCCGGGTCAGCGCCCGTTGGCTGGCGCTGCGCCTTCTAGAAGGGGATCGGACCCTCTGGAGCAAGGTTCAGGAGCTGGTGGGGGACCCCGCAATCCCCTGCCCGGCGCCGACCGTAGAAGCAGATTCCATCCGCGACCGGATCGTCTCCGCGCTCTACCGGCAAGCCGAGGAGATCTCCACCCGGGTGGTCCGCCGCACGGGGAGGAGGGGAAAAGCGGACCGCGACCGGTCTCTGGACGGCCTCCTTACTTCGCGCCTGTGGGGCTACCCGTCCATGCTGGCCCTTTTGGGCCTCGTCTTTTGGCTCACCCTGAGCGGGGCCAATTACCCTTCCGCCCTTCTGGGCCGGCTGCTCTTCGGACTTCAGGACCGGCTGAGCGCTCTTTTCCTGTACCTGGGCACCCCCGCCTGGCTGCACGGCCTGCTGGTCCTGGGCATGTACCGCTGCCTGGCCTGGGTGGTCTCGGTGATGCTGCCCCCCATGGCCATCTTCTTCCCCCTCTTTACCTTGTTGGAGGACCTGGGGTACTTGCCCCGGGTGGCCTTCAACCTGGACCACTTCTTCCGCCGGGCCGGTGCCCACGGCAAGCAAGCCCTGACCATGAGTATGGGCTTCGGCTGCAACGCCGCCGGGGTCGTGGCCTGCCGCATCATCGACTCGCCCCGGGAGCGGCTGATCGCCATGCTGACCAACAACTTCGTCCCCTGCAACGGTCGCTTTCCTACCCTCATCACCCTGGCCACTCTGCTGGCTTCAGGGGCTGTCCCTCCCACCTACGGCAGCTTGGCCGCGGCCGGGCTCGTGGCCGCCCTCGTACTGCTGGGGGTAGCCCTTACCTTAGGCGTCTCCTGGGGGCTCTCCCATACCCTTCTCCGGGGCGCCCCCTCCTCCTTTGCCCTGGAACTGCCGCCCTACCGCCCTCCCCAGGTGGGCCGGGTGATCATCCGCTCCCTCTTCGACCGCACCCTCTTCGTCCTGGGGCGAGCCGTTACGGTAGCGGCCCCAGCCGGAGCCGTGACCTGGCTCCTGGCCAACCTTTCGCTGGGCAACCGAAGCCTGATCGCCCATCTAGCCGGGGCATTGGCCCCTTTGGGGCGTGGGCTGGGGCTGGACGGGTACATCCTGACTGCCTTTCTTTTAGGGCTCCCTGCCAACGAAATCGTGCTTCCCATCCTGCTCATGGGCTACCTCTCTGCAGGTTCCCTGCTGAAACTGGACAGTCTGACCGCCCTCCGCGAGGTACTCCAGCAAAACGGCTGGACGTGGCTCACGGCCTTCAATGCCATGCTGTTGACGCTCCTCCACTACCCCTGCGGCACCACCCTTCTGACCATCCGCAAAGAGGCAGGCCACGCCAAATGGGCTCTCTTGGCCGCCCTCATCCCTACTGCCTTGGGAATCGGGCTCTGCTTCGCTACCGCCCAGGCCGCGCGGCTACTGGGGTTGGCCTACCACCTTGGTGGAAGAGGATTTTGCCTGGCCGTCCAGAATTAGTTTATGCCAATCTACTTAGTGGAGATCGGAGGGGGGCTCACAATAGAGCAGGGAGGGATGCCTGGGTACGCATTCAGTCGAGGTCAACGGGCGAAGACGCGTAGGGATCGACTGCCACAACCACAGAGTGCACGAGAGGGAGGAAGTACAGCATGAGAAGAGCATGGGGGATAGCGGCAGCCTGGGCGGCCGTGTTGCTTCTGACCGCCGGGGTCCTGGCTGCTGAATCCGCTCAGTACGTGGGCTCCAAGACCTGCGCCGTCTGCCACAGCCAGCAGTACAAGGATTGGCAGAGCAGCCTGCACAGCAAAATGGTCCAGGATCCCAAGGTTCCCGGAGCCATCGTGGGCGACTTCTCCACCAACGAAAAGTTCAAGCCGGAGGACGTCCTTTACACCGTAGGGGTAAAGACGCAGTACTACGTAACCAGGCAGGGCAACGACATCGTCTACCTACCCCTGGGTTACAACACCGAAACCCGGCAGTGGGTGCCGCGCAGCGGCTCCTGGCTCAACGCCTGCGCTCCTTGCCACACCACCGGCTACAACAAAGAGACCAAGACCTGGGCTGAGCTCGGCATCGCCTGTGAGGCCTGCCACGGACCGGGCTCCTTGCACGCCGCCACGGGCGACAAGACCAAGATCATCAGCTCGCCCTCCAACGACATCTGCGCCTCCTGCCACGGCGGCGAGCGCCAGGTGGGGCAGATGGCCCAGAGCGGCAAACACCTGAACATCTTCAAGGAGCAGATCGAGAAGAGCGACCACTACAGCGATGGTTGCCTGAAGTGCCACTCGGCCACCTACATCCTGGCGCCGGAGAACGCCAAGCCGACCCTGGCCGACTTCAAGACCGGGGCGCTGAAGGAGGACCGCTACGGCATCACCTGCGTGGTCTGCCACGACCCGCACAAGCGGGTGGAAGAGGCGCAGCTGCGCAAGTCCCCGCAGGAAACCTGCACTCAGTGCCATACCGCTGAAGAAGGGCCGGTGCCGCGGCACACCCAGAAACAGATGGTAGAGGGCATCTGGGGCAAGGACGTGCCCGTCATGCCCAGCCCCAAGGTGGCCCAGTGCGTAGACTGCCACATGGGCAACGGCAACCACATGGACTTCAAGGTGGGCACCCCGACCTTCAAGATGGTGGACCACGGCAAAGAGATCGAGGTCAATTCCTGCGCCAAGTGCCACACCAACGTAACCGCGGACCAGATCAAGGCGCTCCAGAAGGCCACCTCTGACCGGGCCAACGCCCTCAAGGCGCGGCTGGACAAGGCCAAAGCCAACATAGATAAATCCCAAGACACCGCAGTCAAGGACCTGTACACCAAGGCGGTCTACAACCTGAACATCGTCATCAACGACAAGAGCTGGGGCATCCACAACATGCCTTACACCAAGGCCCTGCTGGACAAGGTGGAGGAGCAGATCGCCGCGGCGAACAAGAAACTGCCGAAGAACCAGCAGATCTAACAGTTGGCAGGGACAGCCAAAGGGGTTGGCAGCGGGGAGGTGACTCCCGCTGCCAACCCCTGATCTTTTTTCCCGGGTTTTTGCCCCTCAGCTGTTCACCTCATCCCAGATAGAGGTCCGGTAGGTCTCCTTCAGGAAGAGGGTACCCACCACCAGAGTCATGACCGCCACGGAGATGGGGTAGACCAGGCCGGCGTAGATGTTGCCGGTGGCCGCGACGGCGGAAGTGGCGATCAGGGGAGTGAAGCCACCGAACCAGCCGTTCCCCAGGTGGTAAGGCAGGGAGAGCGAGGTGTACCGGATCTTGGCCGGGAACAGCTCCACTAGGAAGGCCGCGATGGGCCCATAGACCATGGTCACGTAGAGGACCTGGATAAAGACCAGGAGGGTCAGCATGACCGGGTTCACCGGGTTGGCGAAGGCCGCCATCCCCTTGTAGATGGGGTAGTAGGTTAGGGCCGCCAGCAGGTTCCCCGCCATCATGACCTTCTTGCGCCCCACCCGGTCTGACAGCCAGCCGAAGAAGACGAAGAAGGGTGTGGCCAGGAGCAGAGCCGCTGCGATGACGATGTTGGCAGTGACAAAGGGTACTTTCAGGGTGTTCTGCAGGAAGTAGAGGGCGTAAAACTGCCCGGTGTACCAGACCACCCCTTGCCCCGCGGTGGCCCCCAGCAGGGCCAGGATGATCAGCTTCCAGTTGCGGGTGTTGCCCAGGCTATCCTTCAGCGGATTCTGCGAAGTCTTCCCCGCCTGTTTCAGCCGGTTGAAGAGCGGCGACTCCTTCAGTTTCAGCCGCAGGTAGACCGAAAGTGCCAACAGGACGATAGAGAGCAGGAAGGGAATCCGCCACCCCCAGGCCTTGAAAGCGTCCTCACCCAGCGAGAGCCGCACCGCCAAGATGACCCCCAGGGAGACGAACAGGCCCAGCGTGGCCGTGATCTGGATGAAGCTGGTGTAAAACCCGCGCCGGTCATCAGGGGCGTGCTCCGCCACGTAGACCGCCGCGCCGCCGTACTCTCCGCCCAGGGCCAGCCCCTGCAGGAGTCTGAGCCCCAAAACGATCAGGGGAGCGGCGATCCCAATGGAGGCATAACCCGGGATCAGGCCGATGGCCATGGTGGACCCGCCCATGATGAGCAAGGTCAAAAGAAAGGCATACTTCCTCCCCACCAGATCCCCCAGCCGCCCAAAGACCAGGGCACCGAAAGGCCGGACGGCGAACCCGGTGGCGAAGGTGGCCAGGGTGAGCAGAAAACCGATGGTGGGATGAGCCGGCGGGAAGAAGACGCTGGAGATGATGGTGGCCAGGCTCCCGTAGATATAAAAATCGTACCATTCGATGAGGGTACCGCCGGTGGCCGCCGCGATGACCCGCCAGATCTCCGCCACGTCGGGGACGGCTCTGGCTGTGGTGCCGGCGGTGGATAGAGATTCAGGACGAACGCTCACGGTATTCACTCCTTTCTTGACTTAATCCTTTTTAATCTTTGGCTCAACGCACGATCATGACCGGGCAGGGCGCCAGATGCAAAACCCGGTCGCTCACGCTCCCCAGCAAAAGCTCCGCGATCTTACCCAGCCCCCGCGCCCCCATGATGATCAGGTCCACATTGCGCTCCCGGGCAGCCGCCACGATCTCGCTGGCCGGATCCCCCCGGCGCAAAATTACCTCGGGGGTAGTCTCCAGAAGCTGCAAAGCCGCCCGGCTCTCCGCCAGGATCCGGTCCGCCTCCCGCTCAGCCTCCTGAGCTGCTTCTTGAATTTTAGCCCACAGTTCGGGACTAGAGCCGATGTAGTCCAGGAGCCGGGGGTTGACCTGGACGTGGAGGAGAATCACCTCGGGCTTTGACACCTCCCGCAGCAGGCGGTTGGCCATCGCCAGGGCTTTCCGGGAACCCTCCGAGCCATCCACCGCAATGAGAACCCGCATGCCCCTCACCTCCTTTCGTGGGTTTAATTACTATAATATCGATCTGGCGGAAAGGAGCAACGTTTTGGCGGGGAAAGGCCGGATTTCAGCTCTGAAGAGAGGAAAGCAAAAAGTGAACGGCAAAGCGGGCGGGGAGAGGGATGTTTTCCCCGCTCCCCGCCCGCTCTTATCCGTTCACCTTGCTTTAGCGACCGCTCACGCCTTAAAATCGACCGGCGGAGCCGGGAAGGCTCCGCCCATCCTCAATTTCACGGGAGGACGAGAAACTGCTCCTGGCGGAAGTGGTCGTCCAGGGCGAGGGCGCGCTTCAGGCCCAGGCGCTGCATAAGAGCAAAGCTGGTGCAGTCGGTAAAACTATACCGTGTATCCGGGCGCCTTTGTAAGAACTCCCAGGCTTTTTGTTCGTCAACCGCCCTCACCCTTTCCATGACCACCTCAGCAGGATTGAGGAGGGCGCGGCCTACTTTAATTGCCGCCTGGTGTCCCAAGCGCCGCAAGACAAGGGTAATCAGCTCATCAAAGACGTAATTGGAGGTGAGCAGGCGCCCGGCCAGCTCCTCCATGGCGGAGCGCACCCGCCCATGGTCGGGGTCGCCCGCGTTAATGTAAGCATACCAGGCGCTGGTATCCACAAAGACGTAGTCCACTCAGCGGTTTCCCTCCGGATAGAGGAGAGAGTCGTGAGCCCGCCCCGCCAGTTGGAGGTCACAGGCAATGCCGGCGATGTCGGCTAACCGATCTTCCTCTTCTTTCCGGGCCGCTGCAGCGATATAGGCCGACAAAATGCGCCGCAAAGCCTCCGAGAGGCCGATCCCCTCACGCTCGGCTATTTGCTTGAGGTAGCGATACACAATGTGTCAAGGGCCGTGCACCAGCCAGAAGGGCTGAGACCAGGCCATCCCCTGCTCTGCCTCCACCTCCACCCGCACCAAACCCTCCCACCCCTCCGGGCGGTAGGTGGCAAGCTCTCCCTCCCCCTGATGGAGGAGCTGGTTCTCGCGGTCGTAAAAGCGCACCACGGCGGGCTTCCCGGCGAGCCTGCGGTCCCCCGCCCGGCCGGCCGGATTTTGCTCCGGCCCGGAGGCCTCAGGTCGGCCCGGCCGGGCGGGCGGGGGCTCCTCCGGGCTCACCAGCGCCGCCCGCACCGCTCCGTCCTCCACGCCAAAGTCCACCCGGGGGCCGGTGGTGGCGTAAAAATGCCCCCCCGCCAGCGCCCGGTGGAGGGCGGCCGGGGAGACCTCCTCCACCTTCACCTCCACCCAGGCCCGGCCCACATCTTCCGCTACGTGGGTGTCGTCCACGGCAATACCCCAGACCGGGTCCTCGGGCGTGCGGACCGCCAGCGCCCTGTGCCAGCGCTCCAGATTGACCCGCGTATCTGAAAAGTGATTGACGATCTCCACCAAGCGAAAGTGACGGAGCCGGTCAATCTGGCGGGGGCTCCACTGGCCGCTTCCCAGGTTCCCCACCCAACCCGGATGGGCCAGCCCCGCCAGCCCGCCTTGGCTCTCAATGGAATCGATCAAGGCCTGGGGGGACCGCCTCTCCCTGGCGCTCTCCCGCGCAAAGAGGTGAAGGAGGTGCGGCCCCAAGGGCCAGAAGTGCCTGATCACGGTGCACTCTTCGCCCGGGATGGTGACGAAGTCGGGCCCGTCCTCCTCCGGATGGACGGTGACCCGGTCGTGGTCGGTAAAGGCCAGAAAAGAAAAGCCCAACCTCCGGTAGAGCCGGGCCAGCTCCCCGGGAGTCAGGCGCCCATCGGAAAGGGTGCTGTGCACGTGCAGCTGGGCCTTGCGGTATCTCCCCGGGACGGCGTAGGGGTCCAGGAGGTAAAAGCCCGCCGCCTCCCCTTTAGCCTGACTGCGCCCCTCCATTGCTCCTCAGCCATCCCCTTTCCTCGCTCCCTCAGCGCCCCAGCCGTCGCCGCAATTCCGCCGTCAAGGCCGGCACCACCTCCAGCACGTCCCCGACGATGCCGTAATGGGCTATTTCAAAGATGGGGGCGTGGGGGTCCTTGTTGATGGCCACGATGGTTCCGGCACGGCGTATCCCCACCACGTGCTGAATAGCCCCCGAGATCCCGCAAGCGATGTAGAGCCGGGGGGCGACCGTCAAGCCGGTTTGCCCCACCAGGCACGCCGCCGGGTACCAACCCAAGTCCGTGACCGCCCGGGAAGCCGCCACCGCCCCGCCCAGGACGGCGGCCAACTCTTCCAGGAGCTTGAAGTTCTTGGGGTCGCCCAAACCCCGGCCTCCGGCCACGATGACGCGGGCATCGGCCAGGTTGGCGGCGCAGGCACCCTCGCTCACCGCTTCCAAAATGGCCATCCTGGCCTCGCGGACGGGGGCAAAGGTGCGCCTCTCGAGAACGCCCTGCCGCCCCTCTTGCCGCTGCGGCGCAGGCAAAGTATGGGGGCGGAGGGTAGCCATCTGCGGCCGGCGCTCCGGGCAGGTGATGACGGCCAGAACGTCCCCGCCGTACGAGGGCTTGGTCAGGCGCAAAAGCCCGCTCTCCGGGTCAAGCTCCACTTCCGTCGCGTCCGCCGTCAGCCCCGTCCCCAGGCGCGCCGCCACGCGAGGGGCCAGGGACCGGCCAAAAAAGGTACCCCCCACCAGGACCACGCTGGGGCGCTCCTCCTGAATCAGTTTTGCCACCGCCTCAGCGTGGTAGTCGTCCACGTTGGCCGCCAGGCGCGGGTCATCCACCAGGTAGACGCGGTCCGCCCCCCAGGCGAAGAGCTCCCCGGCCAGTTTCTCCACTCCGTGTCCGCACAAAACGGCCGCCACTTCCTGCCGTGAGGCCTCGCCCAAGCGCCGCGCCGCACCCAACAGCTCCCCCGTCACCGCCAAAAGCGCCCCGTGCCTGTGTTCTGCCACGACCCAAATTCCGCGCCAGTCCTCACTCATCCGTCTACTCCACCCCGCCGTAAAATCTCAGCGCTCAGATAACCCTCTCCGCCTGCAGCCGCTCCACCAAGGCCTGGACCTGCTCGACCACCGAGCCTGTCAGCAGCTGGGCCTTCTTCCCCCGCTGGGGGGCGAAGACGCCGGCCACCCGCGTGGGCGAACCGGCCTGGCCGATGCGAGACGGGTCCGCTCCCAGATCGGCCGCCGTCCAGATCCGGAGCTCCGCCTTTTTGGCCCGCAGCATGCCCTTGAGAGAAGGCAGGCGGGGTTCGTTGAGCTCTTTCATCACCGTCAGGACCGCCGGCAGGAGCAACCGGACCCGCTCATACCCGTCCTCTGCCGCCCGCTCCACCTCCAGAGCCCCCTCGGCCGGCTTGCCCAGGGCCCGCACGTAGCTGCACTGGGCAAAGCCCAGGTGCTCCGCCAGTTCCGGCCCCACCTGGGCCGTCTCTCCGTCGATGGACTGCTGGCCGCACAGGACCAGGTCCACCGCCCCCAGTTTCCTGATGGCCAGAGCCAGCGTATACGAGGTAGCGAGGGTATCGGAACCGGCGAAGGCCCGGTCGCAGACCAGGACGGCTTCGTCCACCCCCAGGGCGATGGCCTCCCGCAGGACCTCCTCCGCCTGCGGGGGCCCCATGCTGAGGGCAGTGATGCGCCCGCCCACCGCCTCCCGCAGCCTCAGAGCCGCCTCAATGGCGTGGCGATCGAAGGGGTTCATGATGCTGGGCACCCCTTCGCGCATCAGGTTGTTGGTCGCGGGGTCGACCCGCACCTCCGAGGCGTCGGGTACCTGCTTGACGCAGACCACCATCTCCATGCAGATCACTCCGTTTTCGCGTATTCCTTGGCCAAGGCCTGGGCGATGATGTTGCGCTGAATCTCGTTGGTTCCCTCATAGATCTGCGTCACTTTGGCGTCGCGCATCATCTTCTCCACCGGGTACTCCCGGGAATAGCCGTTTCCACCCAGGATCTGGACCGCCTCTACGGTCACCCGCATGGCCACGTCAGAGGCAAAGACCTTGGCCATGGCCGACTCTTTGCTGAACTCCTTGGCCCCGGCGTCAATGGCCCGCGCCACCGCGTAGACCAGGGCGCGCGCCGCCTCCACCTGAATGGCCATGTCAGCCAGCTTGTGCTGAATGGCTTGAAAGGAGATGATGGGTTGGTCAAATTGCCGCCGCTCCCGGGCATAGCGCACCGCCGCATCCAGCGCTCCCTGAGCGATGCCCACGGCCTGAGCGCCTACACCGGGTCTGGTCCGGTCCAGCGTGCGCATGGCCACCAGAAAACCCATGCCCTCTTTACCCAAGAGGTTTTCCCGCGGCACCCGGCAATCGGCGAAGATCAGTTCCCTGGTGGTGGAAGCGCGGATCCCCATCTTCTTCTCCTTAGCCCCAAAAGAAAAACCGGGCGTCCCTTTCTCGACAATGAAGGCGCTGACCCCCCGGCTTCCCTTTTCGGGATCGGTCACGGCTATCACCACGTAGAGGTCGGCCTCGCCCCCGTTGGTGATCCACTGCTTCGTGCCGTTGAGGACGTAATAGTCGCCCTCCCGGACCGCCCTGGTCCGGATGCTACCGGCGTCGCTGCCGGCCCCGGCCTCCGTCAAGGCAAAGGCCGCCAAGCGCCGGCCGGCCGCCAAATCGGGCAAATAGCGCTTCTTCTGCTCCTCGCTGCCAAAGAGCAGGATGGGATATCCCCCCAGCGCGCTGGCGGCATAGGTCGTGGCCACACCCGCGCAGGCGCGGCTCAGCTCCTCCACCACCAGGACCTGCTCCAGAACCCCGCCTCCCAGCCCGCCGTACTCCTCCGGGATCCAGACGCCGAACAGATCGGCTTCCGCGCAGAGGCGCATGATCTCGTGCGGAAACTCCTCTTTTTCGTCCAGTTCCCTGGCCACAGGGGCCACCTTCTCCTCGGCCAGGCGGCGGGCCAGGTCGCGGATCATCTCCTGTTCCTCGGTGAGGAAGTAGTTGAGCATCCTCTTCCTTCTTCCCTTCTCTATACTTGATGCGGGCTGCAGAGATTTTTCCGCAGCCCGCCTTATTATTCTGCCCCGCCTTTTATTATCCCTGCCTGCCTCAAACCTCCTCGAAGTCTTCCTTCGGCGCCCCGCACTCGGGGCAGGCCCAGCCCTCAGGGAGATTCTCGAAGCG
>JASBVW010000032.1 GCA_029961005.1 Bacillota bacterium | reverse complement strand
TCTATTCAGGCCCAGATGGTCAACATGCTGGAGGAGCTGCAGGAGAAGCTGGGTTTAACCTATCTCTTCATCGCCCATGACCTGTCTATGGTGCGGCACATCTCTACCCGCGTGGCTGTGATGTACCTGGGTAAGCTGGTAGAGCTGGCTCCCAGCCGGGAGCTGTACAGGCATCCCCTCCACCCTTACACGCAGGCCCTCCTCTCGGCCATACCTATTCCCGACCCGGAGGTGGAGGAGAAAAGGCAGCGCATCATCCTGGAGGGGGAGGTTCCCACCCCCATCAACCCGCCGCCCGGCTGCCGCTTCCGCCCCCGTTGCCGGCTGGCGCGCCCCCTCTGCGCTCAGGAGGAGCCGGAGTGGAGGGAGGCAGCCCCGGGGCACTGGGTGGCGTGCTTTCTGTGACCGCTCTCTCCCTTTTTGCCGGGCGTTCTAAGGAAGGGGAAACCGCATACGATGAGAAATGGAAATTTTTCCACAAAAGTTTTAAGGAAAAAATTTCAAACTATGCAGAAGGAGAAATGATACTTTTGTGGAAGTATCATACAGCGAGAAGGTCAGCACCCTGCTTTCCCTTTTATCCCTGAGGAGGAGTGACGCACATGGCACAGAAAGCTGAGGCCCTCAGGCTGCGTGAGACTCGGGCCCAGGTCTCTGCGTGCCTGAAGGCGATTCAGGAGCGCGAGGAGCAGATCCGCACCTGGATTTTGGATGCGAAGCGCAAGGCCGACGAGTACATCGCCAGAGCCCGGAAGGAGGCCGCCGAGCTAAAACAGAGGAGGGCGGAGGAAGCCGAGCAGGAGGCTCAGGCGATGAGAGAGCGGGGGATAAAAGAGGCAGAGGAGGAAGCTGCCAAGATCTTGAAGGGCATCGACCAAGAAGTGCGGGCCGTTCAAGAGCAGGCCCGCCGCAAGATGGAGCTGGCCGTGCAGACCGTAATCGACTGGATTCTTCCCGAGTAAAAGAGCGGAGGGGGTAAGGACCGATGCTGGTGCCCATGGCAAAGGTAGAGGTGATAGGGCCCAAGAGACTCCTGCACCCGACTCTGGCGCTCTTGCACCGCCTGGGGGTTTTGCACGTCGAAGATGCCACCCCGGAGGTGGCAGGCGAAGGCGCAAGCGTCCGCCGCATGGAGCTCTGCGAGGAGCTAAATCGGTCCAGGAACGAACTGGAGAACCTCCTGGTGCGCGTCAATGGCATAGCCGGGACCATGGAAGGGGCGGAGGTGGCCGCCGAGCCGGAGGATCCTCAAGTCTACGAGGAGATGGCTGGGGAAGAGACCACGCGGCTGGTGGGCCGGGTGGAAGAGTTCATCAAAGAGGTGGAGGAGAAGGCGCGGGAGCTGTCCGAACGCAAGGATCAGTTGCGCTTGGAGGAGACGGCCCTGGCTCGCTACGAAGCGGTGGTGGAGAAGATCGAGCCCTTGACCGAGCGCATCATGGCCATGGACAGCTTTGAGGCCACGGCCTTTCTGGTCGACAAGAAACACAAACTGGCCGTGGATGTGATCGGCAAGGAGCTGCGGAGGCTGACTCACGACCAGGTGGAGATCATCTCGGAAGAGATCGACCAGAATACCATCGCGGCTCTGGCGGTCTTTAACAAGCGCTATTCTCAGGCGGTACACGCCTTTCTCGCGGACAACGTCAACGAGGTCCGCCTGCCCGCTGAGCTGGCGGACCAAACCCTTGACGTGGCCCTGGCCAAAATCCGGGAGCGCCGGGCGGCTATACCGGCCGAGATCAAGGCGATCGAGGCCGAACTCAAAGAGCTGGCCAAGAAATGGCAGGCCAAGCTGAAGGCCATCGCGGCCGTGGTGCGGGATCGCCTGGAGGAGCTGGATTGCATCCCGCTTTGCGGCCAGACCGATTACGCCTTCGTCATTCAGGGTTGGCTGCCGCGCCGGGATCTGAAGAGGGTGGAAGAGAGGATCCAGCGCGAGTTCAACGGACAGGTCGTGTGCACAGAGGTGGAGGTGAGCGAGGAGGAGAGGGAGAGGGCGCCCGTTCTGTTGCAGAATCCGCCCTGGGCGCGCCCCTTTGAGCTGGTACTGAACATCTTTGGACGCCCGAGGTACGGGACCCTTGATCCCTCGCCCTTCCTGGCGATCTTCTTCCCCGCTTTCTTTGGCATCATCGTTGGAGACGTGGGATACGGGCTGGTGATCCTCCTGGCGACTCTGTGGGCCCGCTTCCGCTTCCGGCAAAACCAGATCGTCAGGGCCGTGACGGGGATCTTCCTCAGCGCCAGCCTGGCGGCTATCCTCTTCGGTTTCTTGTACGGAGAGATGTTCGGCGATCTCCCGCACAAGTACCACTTGATCCGCGAGGTGGAGCTCGGAGAGTTCAAGTTGCCCTTTGACCGGGCCAAGCACATGATGGAGCTGCTCTACGTCTGTATCGGCGTGGGTGCCGTCCACATCTTGCTGGGCCTGGTGCTGGGAGTGATCAACGCCATCCGCGAACACAGCAAGAAGCATGCCATAGAGCGGATAGGCATGATCAGCGTCCTGGTGGGGATCTTCGCCATGGTGGCCGCCGCAGCGGCGGACATCAGCGCCACTCCGGGGTTGATGCTGATCCTTATAGGTGTGGTCTTGCTCATCTACGGAGCGGGCATGATGGGGGCCATGGAGATCTTCGGGGTCTTGGGCAACATCTTCTCTTATGCCCGACTGATGGCTTTGGGGCTGGCGGGGGTAATCCTGGCCATTGTGGCCAACAACCTGGCGGAGAACCTGGGCCGCATAGAGGTTGGGATTGTGGTGGCAGGGCTGCTGCACGCCCTCAATATCGCGGTGGCGGCGTTTAGCCCTTCCATCCACGCCCTCCGGTTGAATGTCATCGAGTTCTTCAACCGGTTCTATGAGCCCGGGGGTCAACCATACAAGCCGTTCAAGAAAGAGAGGTGAAGCAGGAAGATGGATGTCGTCGCTTGGAAGGCTCTCTTCGCCGCAGTTTCGATCTTCGGCTCCGCTCTGGCTACGTCCTGGGCGCAGGCGAAGATCGGCTCAGCCGGGGCAGGGGCCATCGCTGAGAAGCCGGAGGTAGCGGGTATGATCATTGCCCTGGAGGCTCTCCCTGAGCTGATGGTCGTCCTGGGGTTTGTGGTGGCGGCCATGATCATCACGGTACTCTAAGAAAGACGAGGGGGAGAGGTCATGCCCCTGGAGGAGATGCTGCGCGCCCTGGAGTTTGAAGGGGTGGCGGAGTGCGAGCGCATCGTAGCCCAGGGCCGCGCCCGGGCCGACAAGATACTGGAGGAGGCGAAGGCGGAGGCAGACCGCCAGCGGGAAGAGCGCTTGGCCAAGACCGCGCTGGCCCTCCAGCTGGAGCAGTCCAAGATCTTGAAGGCGGCCCGCTTCGCGGTAAAGAAGGAGATTATTAAGGCAAAGGAGGCGGCGATCGAGGAGGTTTTCCGGGTAGCTGCCCAGAGGTTGGGTTCGCTCCGCCAGTCTCCGCGCTACAAGCAGATCTTTGAGCGCCTGACCCGCGAGGCTTTAGAAGGTATGACAGGCCAGGTCCGCGTCCGCGTGGATCCGCAGGATGCGGACCTGGCGCGAGAAGTCCTGACTGCTCTGGGGGTCGATTTTACCCTGGAGGCGGACGGGCAGTATGCCGGTGGGCTAGAGGTGTACGCCGAGGACGGCCGCGTCTGGGCGATCAACACCATTGAGTCGCGGCTGGAGAAGGCGCGCCAGAGCTTGAAGGCGGAGATTGCGGACCTCCTCTTCGCGTGAGCGATGGCTGATTATGGTTATTTGAACGCGCGCATTCGAGCCATGAAGAGCCGCCTCTTCACCCCTCAGTTTTTGGAGGGGCTTCTGAGGGCCGCCGACACCTCAGAAGTGACGGCGGCCCTGGCGCATACCCATTACCGGGTAGACCTGGAACGGGGTATGGTGCGCTACCCCGGCCTGCTCGGCATTGAAGAGGGGCTGCGGTACCACGTGCTGTCCTCGTTCCGCAAGGTGAAGGAGTTGGCGGAGAGCGAGCCACAGGCCTATCAGCTTTTGAAGGTGCTCTTCAGCCGGTGGGA
Organism: Bacillota bacterium; assembly: GCA_029961005.1. GTDB lineage: Bacteria > Bacillota > UBA5301 > JASBVW01 > JASBVW01 > JASBVW01. Next base: position 6,022 of record JASBVW010000032.1, on the reverse strand, counting down.
TATCCACAACTTGAAGACCATCCTCCGCGGCAAGCACGCCGCGGCCTCGGACCGGGAGATCCAGGAGCAGCTGATTCCCATCGGGGAGCTGGACGAGGCTCACCTGACCGAATTGGTCAGGCAGATAAACATCAAGGGTTGCCTGGACCTTTTGGCCATGTGGGGCTTGCCGTACGCCCGGCCGCTGACCGAGGGCTACCCCCACTACCTGAAGACCAGGCGCCTGACGGAGCTGGAGCTGCGGCTGGATAAGTTCTATTACCAGTACGCCCAGGAACAGGTCAAAGGGTGGGGCATGAACGCCGACCTGGTCCGAGAACTGCTCCGCCGTGAGGTGGACGTGACTAACCTCGTCACCCTGATCAGGCTGATGACGGAGGACGTCCCGCGGGAAAAGATCCCGGAGTACTTCCTTCCCGGCGGTAAGATCCTGACTGTGGAGCAACTGGTGGCGCTGGCGGAGCTGGAGGAAGTGGAAGAAATCGTAGAAGCTTTGAAGAAGACGCCTTATGCAGGGCCGCTCCGGGAGGGGTTGAAGCAGTACTTGAAGACCGGCTCTCTGGCGGTGGTAGAGCGGCGGATGGAAGAGTTCAACATCCAGCAAATAGTGAGGCTCTTCCGGGCTGATCCCCTGAGCGCGGCCTTGATGGTGGCCTATATTTGGGCTAAGTTCAACGAGATGGTCAACCTGCGCATCATCCTGCGCGGGAAGGCGGTGGGGATGCCGGAAGAGGCGATAAGAGAGGCGTTGGTCATTGTATAAGCTCATCGTTTTGACCGATCGCGAGAGCTCATATGGCTTCAAGCTGGCGGGGGTGGATGTGGTAGAGGCGGAGAACCAGGAAGAAGCCAATCGCCTCCTGAGTTCCCTGATCAATGACGACCGCTCAGGCATCATCGCCGTCAGCGAAGACTTCATGGGGGGAATCGACGAGCGCCTGCGGCGGAAGATCGATCGCCTCTATCGACCCATTGTCATCCCCATCCCGGCGGAGAAGCGGATTCAGGAAGAGAGCGATCGCCCGGAGTACGTGCGCCGCTTGATTAGGCGCGCCATAGGCTTTGACGTGAAACTGGGGCAAGGGTGAAGTCGCCCTTCCAGGTTGAGGTGAAGGTGATGCTGACAGGTACCATAGCCAAGATCAGCGGCCCGGTGGTGGAGGCCAAGGCCATGAGGGGTGCCCGCATGTACGATGTGGTGCAGGTGGGCGAGGAGCGCCTCATTGGCGAGATTATCCGGTTGGAAGAGGACCGGGCCGTCATTCAGGTTTACGAGGACACTTCCGGGGTGCGGGTGGGAGAGCCCGTAACCTCTCTGGCCGCCCCGCTGATGGTGGAGCTGGGGCCGGGCTTGCTCTCCTCTATCTATGACGGGACGCAGCGCCCGCTGCCGGCCATAGCGGCGGTGCACGGCAGCTTCATCGAGCGGGGCGTCAGCGCCCATGCGCTGGATCGATCCAAAAAATGGGAGTTCAAGCCTACCAAGAAGAAGGGCGACGCGGTCGAGGGCGGGGACATCATCGGGACGGTTCAGGAGACCCTTTCCATTGAGCACCGCATCATGGTGCCCCCGGGGGTGCGCGGGGTGATCGAGTGGATCGGGAGCGGGGAGTACACCGTGGAGGACGTGGTGGCCCGCCTGACCGACGGGACGGAGATCCGCATGCTGCAGCGCTGGCCGGTGCGGGTAGGCCGGCCCTACCGGAGGAAGCTGGATCCTACCTTCCCCCTCCTGACCGGGCAGCGGGTCTTTGATACCTTCTTCCCCATCCCCAAAGGGGGTACGGCTATCATTCCCGGAGGCTTTGGCACGGGGAAGACGGTCACCGAGCAGACGCTGGCCAAGTGGGCTCAGGCGGACATCATCATTTACGTGGGGTGCGGGGAACGAGGCAACGAGATGACCGAGGTGCTGGACGAGTTCCCCCGCCTGGAGGACCCTAAAACCGGAGCCCCGCTCATGGCCCGGACGATTCTGGTGGCCAACACCTCCAATATGCCGGTGGCAGCCCGCGAGGCCTCCATCTACACGGGCATCACCATGGCCGAGTACTACCGCGACATGGGGTACGACGTGGCCATGATGGCGGATTCCACTTCGCGCTGGGGCGAAGCCCTGCGCGAGGTCTCGGGGCGCATGGAGGAGATGCCGGGGGAGGAGGGCTATCCGGCTTATCTGGCCACCCGGCTGGCGGCTTTTTACGAGCGGGCGGGGCGGGTGGTCTGCCAGGCCTCGGAGGAGCGAGTGGGTTCGGTGACCGTGGTGGGGGCGGTTTCGCCTCCCGGCGGGGACTTCTCCGAGCCCATGACGCAGAACAGCCTCCGCATCGCAGGGGCTTTCTGGGCCCTGGACACCAACCTGGCGCACCGCCGGCACTTTCCGGCCATTAACTGGATCCAGAGCTATTCGCTCTATCTCGGGCAGGTCCAGGATTGGTACAGGCAGAACGTGTCTGAGGACTTCTTTGACCTTCGGAAGAAGGCCATGTACCTCCTGCAGAAAGAGGCCGAGCTGCAGGAGATCGTGCAGCTGGTGGGCCCCGACGCGTTGCCCGAGTCGGAGAAGGCCATCTTGGAGGTCACCCGCATGTTGCGGGAGGACTTTTTGCAGCAATTTGCCTTCCACGAGGTGGACTGCTACTGCTCTATCGAGAAACAGTACTGGATGCTGAAGGTGATCCTGAGCTTTTATGACGCCACCGTGGAAGCCTTGCGCCGCGGCGCGACCCTGACGCAGGTCCTGCAGTTGCCGTTCAAGGAAGAGATCGCGCGCATGAAGGAGATCCCCAATGCGGAAGCCCCGGCTAGGCTGAAGAACCTGGTGGAAGAGGTAAGACAAGGCATCCTTTCCCTGGAGGTGCTGTGATGAAAGAGGCCGCCGTTCTCAAAGAGCAAGCAGGGAGTCTCAAAAAGCCGAAGCTTTCTCTGGTGCGGAGGGAGTACCGGACCATTCGCAACGTGGCGGGGCCCCTGCTCTTCGTAGAAAATGTGCACAACGTGGCTTACAACGAGATGGTGGATATTATCTGCAGCGACGGGAGCCGGCGCACCGGCCAGGTGCTGGAGTGCACGGAGAAGTACGCGGTGGTGCAGGTCTTCGAGGGCACCCAGGGCATTGACACCCAGCGCACCACCATCAACTTCCGGGAGGAAGTGGCCAAGATCGACGTCTCGCTGGACCTGTTGGGGCGGGTCTTGAATGGGGTAGGGGAGCCCATCGATGAAGGCCCCAAGGTGGTGGCCGAGGCCCGCCTGCCCATCACCGGCGCTCCGATCAATCCCTTCTCCCGTGAGAAGCCAGCCGACTTTATTCAGACAGGCATCTCGGCCATTGACGGCCTGAATACCCTGGTGCGCGGGCAGAAGCTGCCCATCTTCTCCGGCGCCGGCCTGCCGGCCAACGAGTTGATCGCCCAGATCATCCGGCAGGCCAAGGTGAAGACGGGCGAGGAGTTTGCCATCGTTTTTGCGGCCATGGGGATTACCCACCGCGAAGCAGCCTTCTTCCGCCAGGACTTCGAGCGCACGGGCGCCCTGGAGCGAGTGGTCTTCTTCCTTAACCTGGCCGACGACCCGACCATCGAGCGCATCCTCACGCCGCGCTGCGCCCTGACGGTGGCCGAGTACCTGGCCTTTACCCACGACATGCACATCCTGGTCATCCTGACGGACATGACCAACTACTGCGAGGCGCTGCGGGAGATCTCCACGGCGCGCGAGGAGGTCCCGGGGCGGCGCGGTTACCCCGGCTACATGTACACCGACCTGGCGACCATCTACGAGCGGGCGGGGCGGATCAAGGGGAAGAAGGGTTCCATTACGCAGCTGGTCATCCTGACCATGCCGGACGATGACATCACGCACCCCATCCCGGATCTGACCGGTTACATCACGGAGGGGCAGATCGTCCTCTCGCGGCAGCTCCACCGGCGGGGCATCTTTCCTCCCATCGACGTCCTCCCCTGCCTCTCGCGGTTGATGAACCTGGGTATCGGGGCCGGAAAGACGCGGGAGGACCACCGCAATGTGGCCGACCAGCTCTACGCCGCCTATGCCCAGGGGCGCGACCTGCGCCGTCTGGTCTCCATTATCGGAGAAGAGGCCCTTTCCGAGTTGGACCGCAAGTACCTGAAGTTTGCGGAGGACTTTGAGCAGCGCTTCATCTCCCAGGGCGAGGAGAACCGGGAGATCGAGGAGACGCTGCGCCTGGCGTGGGAGCTTTTGTCCACCTTCCCCACCAGCGAGCTGAAGCGGATCAAGCGGGAGTTCATCGAGAAGTACCTGCCGCGGGAAGGCGAGGCAGGGGAGCGGCCGCTGATCCTCGGAGCGAGGTGAGCAGGGATGGAAGAAGTCCATGCTACGCGCACCGAGCTCTTAGCCCGCAAAAACCAGATGGCCCTGGCCAAGCAGGGCTGCGAACTCTTGAAGGAGAAGCGGGACGCTCTGCTCATCGAGTTCATGGCCATCATGAACAAGGTGCTGGAGGCCAGCCGGCGCCTGCAGGAGGCGGCGCGCAAGTCCACCTACGCCATGGCGGTGGCCAAGGCGGTGGACGGCCTGGCTACCATCCGCTCGGCCGCCATGGCCACCAAGGGCGAGGTGACGGTGGAGATCAGCGGTTCGTACATCATGGGGGTACCCGTGCCCGAGGTGAAGAAGAAGAGCGTGCGCCGGTCAGCCCTGGAGCGCGGCTACAGCGTGACCGGGGTGAGCAGCCGCATCGACGAGGCGGCGGAGAGATACGAGCAGGAGCTGGATATCATCCTCGACATGGCGGCCACGGAGACGAAGATGAGGCGGCTGGGAGAGGAGCTCCAGCGCACCCGGCGACGGGTTAACGCCCTGGAGCGGGTGGTCATCCCGGCCCTCGCAGAGCAGGTCAAGTACATTCAGATGGCCCTGGACGAGCGGGCGCGGGAGGACCTCTTTCGCCTCAAGAAGGTGAAGAAGAGTCTGGAGGCCAAAAAGAAGGCCGCCCTGCAAGAGGGCTGAGGGCGGCCGAAAAGAGGGACGGGCCGAGGGATTTACCCCGGCCTTTGCCTTTTGCTGGGCGAACTCGGCGGTTCGCCTCTCGTTTCTCCGCTCGGGGTGCTTAGGCCTCTTCCACCTCTTCTCCCGGCTGCAGGGAGGAGAGCAGGCGCTGGAGCTCGGCCAGTACGGCAGTGCCCGGGCGCTCCCGGCTGATGATCTGCCTCCCGCCGGCTATGATCTCCCGCACTGTCTGCGGCGTACAGAAGCTGAAGTGGAAAGACTCCCACTCGCGGTGGCCCACCATGGCCCACAACTCCCCCAGGGTCCATTCCAAAAGGTCAATTTCGTCGCTGGAAAGGCTTTGCCAGCCGTGCCCCATCCGGTGGCGAATGCGCTCCACGGCCCGCTCGACCGCCTGGGCCTTGCGCACCTGGAAAGCCCGCAGGCCCACCGTCTCGTCGGTCACGTCTTTGTGTACCACCATTTTCCACCCCCTGCTCCCATATTCTAACATATCCCACTGAAGTGGTAAATAGCAACTCCGGCAATTTTCCTCCGGAGCGGGGGCGACCCGGGTTCGCCGGGCGGGGCACGGGGCGGTCTGGCCGGCGCCAGGGAACCGGCCCCTCCCGTTGATGTGTTATAATAAAAGATGGTGTGCGAACCGTTCCAGCGGAGGGAGGGGAGGGGTATGCCCCCCTTTCAATTGGTCTCGCCTTATACGCCGCGCGGCGATCAGCCCAAGGCCATCGCCCAACTGGTGGAGGGTCTCCGGGCGGGCTACCGGCACCAGACCCTCCTGGGGGTGACGGGGTCGGGGAAGACCTTCACCATTGCTAATGTGATCGCCCAGGTGCAGAGGCCCACCCTGGTCATCTCGCACAACAAAACCCTGGCGGCCCAGTTGTGCAGCGAGTTTCAGGAGTTCTTCCCGCACAACGCCGTGCATTACTTTGTCAGTTACTATGACTATTATCAGCCCGAGGCCTACGTCCCCCAGACCGACACCTACATCGAGAAGGACTCCTCCCTCAACGAGGAGGTCGAGAAG
>JASBVW010000031.1 GCA_029961005.1 Bacillota bacterium | reverse complement strand
AGAAGGGTCTTTCTGATCGTCGGAAATGAGGAAACGGCCATTAAAGGTAAAAGAAAGCTGGACGGGTGCCCGGCTTAGATGTATAATACAGATGTATACGCTGGAAAGAAAGGGTTTGGTTATGGAACGCACGCAGATCTACCTTACCTCCGAGCAGAAGGCCGCTTTAGAAGCTCTTAGCCGGATGAGATCGGTTCCCATGGCCGACGTGGTGCGTGAAGCCGTTTCGGAATACCTGGCGCGCGCTGGTGCCGAGTACCGTCTCAAGGTTTTAGAGGAAACGTTTGCCTCTGTGCCCGAATGGCGGGCTGTCGATGGCGTAGAGTACGTCCGCGCTCTTCGCTCCGGCTGGGCAAAACGTGAAAAGGAAATCCGGGGCCATGGCTCTGAGGGCCGTAGCGGACAGGAGGCGGAATAGTGGAGGGGCAAAGCGCGGTTTCAGGGCCGCTCTACGTAGTGGATACCTGTATCCTGGTGGATCACCTGCGGGGGTACCGGCCGGCGAAGGACTGGCTAACTGGCGTCATCCGCAATTACCCGCAGGCGGTGTTGGCCTATTCGGTGATTACCCTGGCCGAGTTGGCCTCTGGCCTTCTGACTCCTCAGAGCAAAGAGGCTACGGAGCGACTGCTGGGGATTATGCGGGCCATCCCGTTGAGTGAGGAGATGGCTTGGCTGGCCGGATCTTTCGTAGGGACCTGGCGGGCCAGCCATGGTTTAGAACTACCAGATGCCTTGATTGCCGCCACGGCCAAGTGTCTTAAGGCGCCTTTGGTGACGCGCGACCGGAGCCATTTCCCCGTGGAAGACCTCCCAGTGATTGCGCCTTATTAACTCTAGCCGAACTCCCAGGCGATACCTCACTCATCCTCCCGGCTGTGGCGGAAGAGCCAGGCCCGCAGCTCATCCAGGCGCTCTCCATCGGGATACTGTGGGACCTTCTGGAGCCGCTCCAGCTCGCTCAGCCGCTCTGGGTATTCGCTGAAGTAACGGGTCAGGTTGCGGATGAGGCACATGGTGTTGGGCGTGATGTAGTGTTCGATCCCCTCGACCTGTTCGTCCACCCCGACGTCGGCCTTAAGCAGGGTGAGGAACTTTTTGAGCTGCTCATCCCGCCAGACCAAAAAGCGCCCGATGGCGCGCCCGCGCTCGGTGAGGGCGATGTTGCGGTACCTTTCGTAGCAGAGGAGGCCGGCGTCGTGGAGCTTTTGGATCATGCGGGTAACCGAAGAGGGTTGCACGCCCAGGGTCTCCGCCAGGTCCACGGCGCGCACGTACCCCTTGGCCTGCGCCAGGCGGTAGATCATCTCGAGGTAGTCTTCCATACTCTCCGTCAACATGGCGGCCTTCCTCTCCGCAGACCGGGTATTAAAATTCCTATGCGGCAAACTCGTTGCCTTAAACCAAAAACCATCAGGGAAGAGAAACCAGGCGAAGCCAACCCGCGTTACCAGTTAATTGGCCTCTGCCGGAAGCCATTACCTCCCGATCTGGCCAGTGAGCACGACCGGTACACATTTTGGGGTTCTGCGCCCGCTTCTCTTGACAGGGCGGGGCGCCCAGTGTACAATGGGATTAACAATTTAAGCTCTCTTATCCAGAGCGGCGGAGGGACTGGCCCGATGAAGCCCGGCAACCGGTCTTCGCAAGCGGCGCGCGCGGAGACGCCTGGTGCCAATTCCTGCAGGAGGCGAGCTCGCCTGCCTGAGAGATGAGAGGGGCTGACGCAGAAGAAAAGATTACCCCTTCTCACTCTGAGAAGGGGTTTTTTGACGCAGAAGGCCCCTTTCCCACAGGGGCCTTTTTAAACAACCGCACGAGGAGGAGGAGACATGGCCGTCCAGCTCCGCCGGTCGCACAGGGATCTGTCCTGGGACGCTTCCACGGAGGCCCCGCGCCAGTACTACACTTTCGCCCATCCTCCCTGCGAGCTGGTGCTCGACAGCGGGCAAAAGCTGGGCCCCATCACCGTCGCTTACGAGACTTACGGTCAGTTGAACGCGGCGGGCGATAACGCTATCTTGATTGCTCACGCCCTGACGGGCGACTCCCACGTGGCCAGCCACGCGCCGGGCGAGCGGGAAGGGTGGTGGGAGCCCCTGGTCGGCACGGGACGGGCCTTCGACACCAGCCGTTATTTTGTGGTTTGTTCCAACGTCCTGGGAGGATGCCAGGGCACGACGGGCCCCTCCTCGCCCGATCCCAAGACCGGCCGGCCATGGGGGATGCGTTTCCCCGTCATCACCATCCGCGATATGGTGCGCGTCCAACGGCACCTCCTGGACTACCTGGGAGTGCGCCGGCTGGCGGCGGTGGCCGGCGGTTCCATGGGGGGGCTGCAGGTCCTGGAGTGGGCGGTCACCTACCCGGAACTGGTGGAGAAGGCCCTGGTCTTCGCCGCTCCCGGCCGCATTTCCCCTCAAGCCATCGCCTATAACGAAGTCATGCGGCAGGCCATTATGCTGGACCCGGCCTGGCAGGGTGGGGATTACCAACCAGGCCAGGGACCGGCCAGGGGGCTGGCGGTGGCCCGCATGCTGGGCATGATCACCTACCAGAGCTGCGAATCCATGAACCGCAAGTTCGGGCGGGCCTTTCGCGGCCGCATCCCGACGGACTATTTCAGCTTTCAAGGCCAGTTTGAAGTGGAGAGTTACCTGCACTACCAGGGGCAGAAGCTGGTGCGCCGGTTCGACGCCAATTCTTACCTTTACCTCACCCGGGCCATGGACCTCTTTGACCTGGGGCTGGGCCGCGGCGGGTACGAGGAAGCCTTGAAGCACATCCAGGCCAGGACTTTGGTGGTGGGGATCAGCAGCGACATCCTCTATCCCGCCGCTCTGGAGCGGGAACTGGTAGAGGACCTGCGCCGGGTGGGAGTGGAGGCCGAGTACGTGGAGCTCCAGTCTCCTTTCGGACATGACGCTTTCTTGATTGAATTCGAGCAGGTAGGAGCCATCATCAGCGATTTCCTGTGGAAAGGGTGAGTGAGGGTGAAGGCCAACCAGTATCGCTTCGGCACCCTGGCGGTGCACGCCGGGCAGGAACCGGACCCGGCTACGGGAGCACGGGCAGTGCCCATCTATCAGACCACCTCCTACGTCTTCCGGGATACGGAGCACGCGGCCCGGCTCTTTGCTCTGGAGGAGGAGGGCTACCTCTACAGCCGCATGACGAACCCCACGGTGGACGTCCTGGAGAAGCGCGTGGCCGCCCTGGAGGGCGGGGTGGGGGCCTTGGCCACCGCCTCCGGGCAAGCGGCCATCACCTATGCCCTCTTGAACATCGCCAGGGCGGGAGATGAGGTGGTCAGCTCCACCAGCCTCTACGGCGGAACCCATACCCTTTTTAGCCATACTTTGGCGCGCCTGGGCATCCGCGTGCGGTTCGTCAGCCCGGATGACCCCGAGAACTTCCGCCGGGCCATCACGGAGCGCACCCGCGCCCTTTACGTGGAAACTATCGGCAACCCCAAGGGGGACGTGGCGGACCTGGAGGCGATAGCCACCGTGGCCCATCAGGCTGGCTTACCCCTCATCGTGGATAACACTTTTGCCACGCCTTACCTTTGCCGGCCCATTGAGTTCGGAGCCGACATTGTGGTCCACTCGGCCACCAAGTTTCTGGGGGGCCACGGCACCTCCATCGGCGGTGTCATCGTGGACTCGGGCCGCTTCGACTGGGCCAACGGCAAGTTCCCTGAGCTGACCGAGCCCGATCCCAGCTACCACGGCCTCCGCTACGTGGAGAGCTTCGGCCGGCAGGCCTATATCGTCAAGGCCAGGACCCAGTTGCTGCGGGATCTGGGCGCCTGCATGAGCCCGTTCAACGCCTTCCTGATCCTCCAGGGGATCGAGACTCTGGAGCTGCGCATGGAGCGGCACTGCCGCAACGCCCAGCGGGTAGCGGAGTACCTGGCCGACCACCCCAAGGTGGCCTGGGTCAACTTCCCCGCCTTGCCCAACAGCCCTTACCGGCCCCTGGCCGAGAAGTACCTGCGCGGCTGGGGCGGGGCCATCTTCACCTTTGGCATCGCAGGAGGGCTGGCCACGGGGCGGCGCTTCATCGAGGCCCTGCAGCTCTTCTCCCACCTGGCCAACGTGGGGGATGCCAAGTCCCTGGCCATTCACCCCGCCAGCACCACTCACCAGCAGCTCTCGGAGGAGGAGCAGCGGGCGGCCGGGGTGACGCCGGATATGATCCGCCTCTCCATCGGCATCGAGGATCCGGACGACCTCATCGCCGACCTGGAGCAGGCCTTGGCGGAGGCCACCGGTTCTCCGCTCTAGTTCGCTTCAAGCCGATGTACCGCGCGCTGCTATCCGGCAAAAGGCAGCGCGCGGTTTTCTCTTCTTTACAGAGGACTGGCGGAACAGGTAAAATGGGAGAAAATAGGGCTTGCCCGCGGCAGGCCGTTGGGGGGAGAACGGTGGAGAAAGGCTTTATCTCGCTGGAAGAGGCCCTGTCCCTCAGTCGGGCGGAGGTGCGCCGGGAGTACGCCGACCACATCAATCCGGGCTTGGCTTCGCTCTTGAGCCTTTTGGACTTCGACAAACGCTTTGTGCGGGCGCAAGGGGTCTCGGTCTGGGACGAAGAAGGGAATGAGTACTTGGACTTCCTGGGCGGCTACGGCGCCCTCAACACCTGGCACAACCACCCGCGCATCCTGGCGGCGGTGGAGCGGGTGAGCGAGGTGCCCAACCTGCTGCAAGCTTCCCTGGGGGCCCTCTCCGCGGCCTTGGCCCATAACCTGGCCCTCCTGGCCCCTGGCGACCTGAGCGTGACTTTCTTCGGCAATTCGGGGGCGGAGGCGGTGGAAGGGGCCTTGAAACTGGCCCGCGCCGCCACGGGGCGGGAGCGGATTCTCTACTGCGAAGGCTCCTTCCACGGGAAGACCTTGGGCGCTCTGTCCGTGACCGGGCGGCAAAAATACCAAATCCCCTTTCGGCCGCTTCTGCCGGGCACCCAGCCCATACCCTACGGAAACCTGGACCGCCTGGAAGAGGAGCTGCGCCGCGGCGAGGTGGCAGCCTTTATCGTGGAGCCCATTCAAGGGGAGGGCGGAGTGATCGTGCCGCCCGCCGGCTACCTGAAAGGGGCCCGGGAGCTCTGCACCCGCTACGGGGCGCTCCTGATCGTGGACGAGATCCAAACCGGCCTGGGGCGCACCGGAACGCTCTTCGCCTGTCAGGAGGAGGGGGTGGAGCCCGACGTCCTGTGCCTGGCCAAGTCTCTGGGCGGCGGGGTGATGCCCATCGGAGCCTACATGACCACCCCGCGCATCTGGCAGCGCGCTTACGGCGGGGCGGAGAAGGCCCTCCTGCACACCTCCACCTTCGGCGGTAACGCCCGGGCGGCAGCGGCGGGGATCGCCGCCCTGCAGGTGATCCAGGAGGAGGACCTGCCCCGGCGCGCCCGCGAGCAAGGGGACTATCTCCTGGCGAGGCTGGAGCTCTTGCGCCAGCGCTATCCCATGATCCGCCAGGTCAGGGGAAGGGGGCTGCTCATCGGCCTGGAGTTCGAGCAGCCGGTGCAGGGGCTTTTGGCCAAATTGGGCGGGGAACTGATCAACCGCCTGGCCGAGGAGTACCTGGGGGCTATGGTGGCCGGCGAGCTCATGAACCGCCACCGCATCATCACCGCTTACACCCTCAACAACCCCAACGTCATCCGCCTGGAGCCGCCGCTGACCGTGACCCGGGAGCAGGTTGACCGGGTCCTGGCAGCCCTGGAGGAGATCTTCTCCCGCCACCGGAGCTTCTTCAGCATGGTGGCCACTACCGCCCGCACCGCCCTGGGGGCCTCCGGGCGCCGGCGAGAAGGGGAGTGAGCCGGAAGGCCGGCTCAGGCCATTTTGACGGGCGGTTGTTTAGCTAAGAGGGGCGGGGCTGTCGGGGCCTGCCCACTCAGGTCTTGACAGAGAGGCGGGCGTGTTTTATATTATCAGTAGTGATTACTAATATTAGTGAAGAGGAGGAGAGCTTGTGAGCGAATTGATCAACGAAGACCGCCTGGGGGCAACCCAAAAGACGCAGGTGGAGGAAGCGGTAGAGGCCAATTTCCGCGGCGAGACCTCCGAGGTGGGGCTGTACCTGGCCATGGCCCGGCAGGCCCAGAGGGAGGGCTATCCGGAGGTGGCTCAGGCCTTAAAGGAGATCGCCTGGGATGAGGCCGAACATGCGGCATACTTTGCGGAGTTGAACGGCAAGATCTCCAGCAGCGTAGAGGAGAACCTTAAGAAGATGCTGGCCGGCGAGCGAGCCGCCAACCGCCACAAGCGCGAAGCGGCGGTGGCTTCCCGCGATTGCGGCGTAGACCACGCCCACGACATCTTTGACCTTTCCTCCCGGGATGAGGCCCGCCACGCCCGCATCCTGGAGGGCCTGCTCAAGCGCTATTTCGGCTGCGAGCAGCCGTAAGGGCGCCCCACATCCGCCGGACGGCTTTCCCTGCCTCTACCACCGGGAGCGGCAGGATGGCCAGTTGCACTACCAGGAGCCACTGCTCTCCGTTCAGGGGCACCACGTCGAAGAGGCCGTTTAAGGCTGGAATCTCTAGTACCCCGATCTGCAGGAGGGCGGAGAGGAGAAAGGCTGCGATCAAATGAGGGTTGGTGAAGAACCCCAGGCGGAACAAGGATTGGTGGGGGGACCGCGTGTTAAAGGAGTGCACCAGTTGAGAGAGGCTCAGGGTCATAAAGGCTACGGTCTGAGCCACGGCCCGGCCCTCCACTCCTCCGCCCCAGCGGCGGAGGGCCAGCCAGTAACTCAGGAGGGTCAGCCCGCCGAGGAAGATCCCCTGGAGGACGATGATAAGCCCCAGCCCCTCCGCGAAGATCCCTTTCTTGGGGTCGCGGGGGGGTTTTTGCATGACGTCCGGTTCGGCCGGGTCTACTCCCAGGGCGAAGGCCGGCAAGCCGTCCGTGACCAGGTTGACCCAGAGGATCTGAATGGCCGTCAGGGGGCGCCCCAGGTTGAGCACGATGGCGGAGAAGATGGCCAGGATCTCCCCGATGTTGCACGAGAGCAGGTACTGGATGGATTTTTGGATGTTGGCGAAGATGATCCGCCCCTCGCGGATAGCGGAGACGATGGTGGCGAAGTTGTCGTCCGCCAACACCATGTCAGCGGCCTCTTTGGCCACCTCGGTGCCGGCGATGCCCATGGCGGCGCCGATGTCTGCCCGCCGCAGGGCCGGGGCGTCGTTGACTCCATCCCCGGTCATGGCGGCCACCTCTCCCCGGGCTTTGAGGGCCGAGACGATGCGCACCTTGTGTTCGGGAGAGACGCGGGCGTAGACCGCCACCCGGTCTACCAGGCCGGCCAGTTCCTGATCGGAGAGGTCGTCCAGCTGGGTACCGGTGAGGGCCAAATCGTCCGGCCCCGCGATCTCAAGCTGGCGGGCAATGGCCACAGCCGTGGCCAGGTGGTCCCCGGTGATCATGACCGGACGCACCCCCGCCTGCTTGCTCAGCGCCACTGCGGCCTTTGCCTCGGGGCGCGGAGGATCCAGCATGCCCAAAAACCCGATGAAGATCAGGTCCCGCTCCACGGTTTCCGGATCAGAAGAGGGCGCTCCCTCCCAGTGGCGGTAAGCCCCGCCAGGACCCGGAGGGCCTCCTCGGCCAGCCGCCCGTTCAACTGGAGCAGGCGCGTGCGCTCGCTTTCCTCCAGGGGGCGCACCTCCCCTCCTGCCAGGAGGTGGGTACAGCGGGCCAGCAGGATATCCGGCGCCCCCTTTGTGAAGGCCACGCAGGTGCACTCCGCCTGGGCGCAGGCCCCCTCTTCCGGAAGCCAGTCCAGGGCGGCACCGGGCAGGCGGGGTGGCAAGCCGTCGCGGGTGCGGTGAAAGGTGGTCATGCGCTTGCGCGCGGCGTCGAAGGGAATCTCCCCCACCCGCGGGTAGAGCCTGTCCAGTCGCTGTTTAAAGAGGCCCGCCTTGGCGGCGGCTACGACCAGTGCCCCTTCCGTGGGGTCGCCGATCAGCCGGTACCGACCGTTGGTCTTTTCCAACCGGGCGTCGCTGGCCAGTGCGGCCGCTCCCAGGAGAAAGAGGAGCTCCGGCTGTTCCCGGAGGCGCAGGGGTTCTTCGGTGCCCAGGAGGAGAAACTTGCCCCGCGGCTCATACCCCTCGCCGGTGACCTGAATCAGTCGCCCGTCTACGTAGATCTTTTGCACCGTCATTTGATTCTGCGTGAGGGTTCCCGTCTTGTCGGAGCAGATGACGGTGGCGGTGCCCAGGGTCTCTACGGCGGGCAGCTTGCGGATGATGGCCCGGCGGCGGGCCATGCGCTGGACGCCCAGGGCCAGCACGATGGTGACGATGGCGGGGAGGCCTTCGGGGATGGCAGCCACGGCCAAGCTGACCGCGGTCATGAACATTTCCAAGGCCGGCTGTCCGTGCCATATCCCGGCCAGGAAGACCAGGACTACCAGGGCGATAGCCAGCCCCCCGAGCCACCCGCCCAGCTCGCCCAGCCTCTTCTGGAGCGGGGTCTCTTCCCGCGGCGTCTCCTGGATGAGGGCGGCGATGCGGCCGAGCTCGGTCTCCACGCCTGTGGAGGTGACCACCGCCTTCCCGCGGCCGTAGGTGACCATGGTACCTCTAAAAACCAGGTTCTTGCGGTCTCCCAGGGGCAGGTCCGCCTCCGGGAGAGCGGCCGCGGTCTTTTCCACGGGGATGGACTCGCCGGTCAGAGCGGACTCGTCTACTTTCAGGGTGGCTACCTCCACGAGCCGGGCATCGGCAGGTACGTAATCCCCCGCCTCGAGGAGGATGAGGTCTCCCGGTACTACCTCTGCTACTGGGATCTGCTGTAGCCGCCCGCTTCTCACCACCCGGGCGTAGGGTTGGGAAAGGCGCTTTAGCGCGGCCAGGGACTTTTCGGCCCGGTGTTCCTGGAGAACCCCCAGCGTGGCATTGAGCAAAACGATGAACAAGATCACTGCCGCGTCGGTGACCTCCCCCAGCAGGGCGGAGATGACGGCCGCTCCGATCAGGAGGAGCACCAGGATCTCTTTGATCTGATCCAGGAACATGGACAGGAGTGAGCGGCCGGGAGGTGAAGGCAGCTCATTGCGCCCCAGTTGCTCCAACCTCTCTCGGGCTAGTTCGGCCGGCAATCCCTTTTGGAGGTCGCACAGGTGGAGTTGAGCTACCCGTGCGCCTTCTTCTACGTGCCACGTTCCTTCCGCCAACCTGGCCATGCCTGACACCCCTTAAGTTATTATTGTAGCCGGCTTGGGGCAACAAAAAGACCTTTATCCGGCTGTGGTGACCGGATAAAGGTCTCGCTTCAAAAATGAGCACCTTTTGGCTGCGAGCGGGCTTTAAGGCCGTCCTGACGCCCAACAGCGGGGGGAGATCCCCCAAGCTACTCCCCTTTATCCAACTACCAAAGAATTATAGGCCTTAGTCCTACCCCGGTCAAGCAGGAAAGGCTGGCTAATTTTGCTTCCCCAAGACATTGGACGGGCAAAAATCTCATAAAATATGGTATGTCCACCGGTTTTTGTGGGTACGCTATCCTGCAGATTTACTACACTGTTTTATAGGGAGGCGGAGAAGTGGTGAATACCAAGGCATCTGAAGTCTGGCGGGAGGAAACGTTGACAGAGAGCAAAGGCGGGGAGGCCTTAATTCCCCTTGAGGAGGCAAAGGAGGCAGAGGAGGCAGAAGAGGTGGCAGAAGCGGTGCCGCCTTTGGGGAAAGAGGTAGAGGGCAGCCAGAGGGGAAAAGGGCAAGAGTCTGAGGGGAACAGCGGGGTTTTGCGGCGTTACACGGCGGAGGAGGATCAGCTGATTCTGGAGTGGTGGCACGATAAAAAGGTGCGGCCGCAATTGGCGGAACGGCTGCACCGCCCCCTGGGCGGACTGGCTTACCGCTTTTACCAGATTCTCAAGGCTCGGGGGATAGAGCCCTCCGAATACCGCCGGGAGATGCGGGCTTTAAAGCGCTCCCAGCAGGGTTCCGTGCAGGAGGTTTTACTGCGCCTGGAGAGCAAGGGAAAGAGCCGCGGGAAAAAAGCGGAGGAGGGAGAGCTCTTTTGGACCCCGGAACGGGAGATGAACCTGTGGCGGTGGCGGCGGGCCGGTTTGTCCTGGGAAGAAATCGCGGCTCGCCTTCCCGGCACCACCCCTTGGGAGTGCAAGGCCAGGTATGAGAGGCTGGAGCAGGCCCAGACCGGCCTGGTT
>JASBVW010000030.1 GCA_029961005.1 Bacillota bacterium | reverse complement strand
AGGAGACCGACCAGAGCAGCTGATGGATCTTGCGCCGCTGATAATATTGCTCCCCGACGAAGTAGGCAAAGACCAGGCTCAAGAGGCTGGTCAACAGGGGAAAAAGCCAGCGCGTCATTGACGTCACCTCCTGCCAGTGCTTTATCTTTTTTTATAAAATAAGAATAGCCCGTTGGGTCGGGCTATTCTGCCGCGGTACTTGGCAGTACCGGGCTACGGAGGGGGTAACTCCGGTTATAGGTTTCGGCAGATGCTAACCCGAACTTAAGTCCCACTTTAGGCGCTATTTTTAACGCCTCCTTCCTCGACCCTCCTTTCGCTCCCCTTCGCCCTCCTCCCCACCCTCCAGAAGGCGGCGGCGGGAAAGCCAGACCTCCCTGGCCTCCAGGCGTTGTGAACCCTTCCCAAGGCGGCGCCAGCCCGCGGGATGATAGAGGATCAAGAGCCATTTTTCGTAGAGGGCGGAGCCCCAGCGCACCCAAGGGGAGCGGACGGGCCTCACTTCGAAGCCCAGCATCCGGGCCCCCCGATGGAAGAGGCTGATGGCGTAAAAGGCCTTGATGCGCGGGTCCAGCTTCCCCTCCGCCGCCGCTCGCCGCAGGGCCGCCAGGGTAGCCTTCAGCTCCCGCAGGATGGCAAAGTAAAGGGCATTCCCCTCCAGCCCCTGGTGGCGCAGGGCCTCAATCCGCTCGTTGCCCAGGTGCACCTCGCCCAGGAGATCGCCCGGTTCGATGCGGGTGCCGTCCGCCAGGACCACCGGCGCCCCCCGGTGGACCACCAGCCCCACCCGCAGCATCCCCTCTTCTCCTTCGCCCACCGGCACGATGCCGCGGGTACGGGCGAAGTAGCGCTCCCAAAAGCCCCATAGCCACCGCAGCAGGCGTTTCACCGGCACTTCCCCCCTGGCAAGAGCTCGCTCAAGGTCACGGACCTCAGCCCCCGGGCGGCCAGGCCGGGCAAGATGAGGCGCAAAGCCTCCACCGTCCGGGCGGCGGCCCCCGGCGCGCCGCCGCTGTCGTGGAGGTCCACGATCTCCCCCGCCTCCGCCCGACTCAGCACTTCTTCCGCCAGCCGGCGGCTGGTGGTCCCAGCCGCCCAATCCCTGACCTCGCACGACCAGAGCACCACTTGGTAGCGCCGCAGCGCCACCAGGCCGCTGAGCAGGTTAAAGCCGCCCCAGGGCGGCCGGAAGTAGCGCGGTTTCTGGCCGGCCACCTCCTCAATGGCCCGCTCCCCCTCTTCGATCTCGGACCGCACCCGCTGGGGCGGAGTCCACCAGGCGTGGCGATGGGAAAAGGTGTGATTCCCCACCTCGTGCCCCTCCGCCACCATCCTCTGCACCAGCTTGGGGTGCGCCCTCACCTTCCGCCCCACCACAAAAAAAGTGGCCCGGGCGCCGTGCGCGGCCAGGAGGTCCAAAATCTGGGGAGTATAGCGGGGGTCGGGGCCGTCGTCGAAGGTCAGGGCCAAGGCTCCTCCCTCCGCCGGCCCGCGGCGGATCACCCCCTGCCCCAGGTAATGCCACCACAGTTCGGGCAGCCCGGCCCAAACGACCCCGCCGGCCAGGGCCAGTTCCGCAGCTCTCAACCCAAGGCTCCAGTCCACGTCCACCCCTCCGCCCACCGGCCGATCCGCCCTAGGAAGCCCCCGCCCCCAGGCCGGGCAGGGGGTAAAGAAGGTAAAAGACGGCCATCACGGCCAGGACCGCCGCGCTGGCATGGAAAGGCACCTGAGGCCCCAAAATTTCCCAGAGCTTGGCCCCCAGGACGGGGCCAGAGGCCACTCCCAGGCCCTCCACGCTCATAAAGAAGCCGATCAGCGTCCCCCGCACGGTGGAAGGCAGGGTCCGGGTGAGCACCGCATTCCACGAAGGCAAGATCATGGCGTAGGCAGCCCCCAGGAGGCAAACCAGGGCGTAGACCCAGACCACCTTCTCCACATCCACCAGGAGCAGCAGGGAAAGGGCAGCCAGCGCAAAGCCGAGGGTCAAAAATCCCCGGTAGCTCCAGCGGTCTGCCAGCCGCCCGAAGGGAACGAGGAGCAACACCGTCACCCCGCCGCCGGCCAGGAGCAGATAGGCGTAATGGGCCTGAGTCAGGCCCAGCTGTAGGCGGGCGTAGGGCGCCAAGACGGGCAGGAGCATCCCTATGGAGAGGGTCTGCACAAACATGCCGGGCAAAAGGGCGCGAATGGACGCCAAGTGTTTCCAAATGCGGTCCAGCTGCTGTCGGAGGGAGGGGTGATCCACCTGGTGGTGCCGGCTGGAACGCCGCTGGCGAAGGCGGAGCCCCAAGGCCAGCAGGAGCCCCAGGGCCAGGACGGCCTCCACAGCCCAGAAGGCCCGCTGAAAGGTGGAGGAGATGAGAAAGTTGACCAGGATCGTCCCTAGCCCGCTCCCCATCAACCAGGCCATGTTCACCGCCCCCATGATCCCGCCCCGCTCCTCCGGAGGGCTCAGTTCGATGAGGGTGCCCACCACGGAGGGCCAGGTGGGAGCAGCAGCCAGGCCGTACAGGCCGGCGGCCAGCACCAAAAGCCAGGGCGAATGGCCGCTCTGCAGCAAAAAGACAGAGAACAAGACCCAGGGCAGAGCCAGGCTCAGGATCCGCCGGCCGCCGTAGCGGTCCACCAGCCAGCCCAGGGGGCTCTTGAAGAGAGTATCCGCCAAGTAGTGGGCGGAGAGGACCAACCCGCTGACGGCCACGCCGTAGCCCAACTGCGTGGTGATGTAAGTGGGCAAAATGGAAATGAAAAGGGCCCCCCGCGCGAACTCTACCGCCGCCAGGGTCCCCAAAAAAGCCCAAAATGAGGGCCTCAGCCACGGAAATCCGCTCTTCCACTCACCTTGCGCCACCACTCTCCACCTCTCTGCGCCGGGAGATAGACCGCAGGGAGAGCTGAGAGGAGGCGGCATCCCTTTCCTCCGCCCTGCCGCCGTAGAGGTCCAGGATCAAGCGGGCCGCTTCTCTGGCCGCCTCCGGCCTGGCCGCCGCCCTGGCCCGCTGCTTCATCTCCGCCCGCGCCCCTTCGTCAGTCAGCAAGCGGTGGAGGTGCTGGCTCAATTCTTTGATATTCCGGGCCCGCACCGCCGCTCCAGCGTGGACCAAAAAACGGGTATTCTCTTCCTCCTGACCGGGGATGGGCCGGTAGATGATCATGGGCAGGGACATGGCCAGGGCCTCCGAAGTGGTGAGCCCGCCCGCTTTGGTAATCAGGAGATCCGCCGCCGCCATCAACTCTTCCACTTCCTCCACATAGCCGAAGACCCGCATGGGAACGCTGGCTCGGGCAGCAATGGCCTCTACCCGCGAACGCAAGCGCAAATCGCGCCCCGCTACCACCAGAGCTTGCACCGGCTGGTCAAAAGAGGCCAGCAGCCGGCAGATCTCCGGCACCCCGCCCAGCACTCCATAGGCGCCGCTCATGACCAGGACCACCGGCCAATCCGGGCGCAGGCCGTACTTCTCCCGCATGGCCCCTTGATCCAGCCCCTGGTTGAACTTGGGGTCGATGGGAATTCCCGTCACCGCGATCCTTTCGGCCGGCACCCCCCGGCGAATCAGACCCCGGCGGACGCGCTGGGAAGCCACCAGGTAGAGGTCCGTTCCCGGGGCGATCCACTGGCTGTGGACGGCGTGGTCGGTAATGACGGTCACCAAAGGCAAATCGAGCAGCCCCGCCCGTTTCAGCTCCGAAATTGCCCCGGAGGAAGTAGGATAGGTAGAGATGACCACCCGGGGTGCTAGCTTCTGCAGCACCTGCAAAATCTTGCCGCAGCCAATCCGGTTGAGCCGCTGCTGCAGAAAGGAGTCGGTGGAGATGTACCCGGTGGCGCGGTAATAGTAGCCGTAGAGGAAGGGAGCCACCTTGATCGTCTCCAGATAGGAAAGGCGGGTCACCCGGCTGAAGAGGGGGCTGATTGCTTCCATGTAATCCAGGGTCTCCACTGCCAGCTCCGGCCGCGCCTCGCCCAGGGCTTTCGCCAGGGCCAACGAGGCCTGACGATGCCCCTCCCCGTAGTAAGCCCAAAGAATGAGGATATCCGCCTTCTGGTGCCGCTCCTGTCCGCTCATCAGGGAACCTCCCTCATGACTCGGGCTCTGCGGGAAGAAGTTACATTATTTACAGTACATTGAGGGAAAAATTCGCTCTCGTAAACGCCGATTCCTTCCGTCTATTTTACGCACTACCCTGCCCCTTTACGCCGAGACCGAACCGTAGAGTACTTGCGCCTCCGGGCAACCGGCGGTTGGACGGCCAGAGATCCCCCAGCCCGCGTACTGGAAACCACAGCGCTCCATGACCGCCGGCAGGAGGAGGTTGCGCCCGTCGATCACACACGGCCGGGCCATCTCCTCCCGGAGGCGGAAGAAGTCTACCTCTCCGAACTCCGGCCACTCGGTGACGAGGACCAGCGCTTCGGCCCCCCTGGCTACTTGGTAAGGATCTTCCCCGTGCCGGACCAGAGCTTCATACTCGGGGGGCAATACCTTGACCAGGGGATCATAGACCGCCAACCGCACTCCTTCACCGGCCAGCCGCCGGATGATGCGGAGCGAAGGGGCGTTGCGCGTGTCGGAGGTCCCCGCCTTGAAGGCCAGGCCCCAGAGGGCAACCACCTTCCCCTGCAAGGGCCGGCCGATCATCTTTTGGAGCTGCTGAACTAGGAATTCGATCTGGTCGTCATTCACCGCCAGAACGTCCGCCAGGAGTTTGGAGGGGCAGCCGTATCGCTCGGCAGTCCGCATAAGGGCCAGGAGATCTTTGTGCAGGCACGGTCCGCCAAAGCCGATTCCAGCGTGCAGGTGCCCCAGTCCGATGCGGCGGTCTGTACCCAGGCCGTGCCGCAGATCGTGGATATTAGCCCCCACCGCTTCGCACAGCCGCGCCATTTCGTTGATAAAAGAGATCTTCAAGGCCAGGAAGGCATTGGCGGCGTACTTGGTCAATTCCGCCGTCGCCGGGTCCGTCACCACCATAGGAGCACCAAAGCCGGAGTAGAGCCTGAGCATGACCCGATGGGCCTTTGGCGTGGACACCCCCAACACAATGCGGTCGGGGTAGAAGAAGTCCCGCACCGCCGTCCCTTCCCGCAGAAACTCCGGATTAGCCACCACGTCAAACTCCGCTCCGGCGGGGCCAAGATGTCTACTGATCACCTGTTTCACCAAGTGGGAGCTTCCCGGCGGAACCGTGCTCTTGAGGGCCACTACGGTGTAGCCCCTTAAATGAGGCGCCAGTTCCCGCGCCGCGGTCAAAACAGCGTTCAGGTCAGCATTTCCATCTTCTGCCGCCGGGGTGCCCACCGCGATGAAGACCACTTCCCGGTCCCGTACCGCCTCCGCCAGCTCGGTGGTGAAAAAAAGCCGCTCCGCCCTCAAACCCTCCCGGATCAGCTCGGTCAAACCTTGTTCGTGAATGGGGGAGTGCCCTCTTTGGAGGAGCCGGATCTTTTCGGCCTCTATATCCATACACACGACCTCATGGCCTTTTCTAGCCAGGCCCGCCCCCGTGACCAGCCCCACATAGCCCGAACCGCCGATGATCCCTACCTTCATCTTAACCGCACCTTCTTTCCCTTTCTTTATCTGCCGCAGGCGACAGGGCTTCCCGGTAGGCAGCAATCAGTTCTTCCATGGCCGCCTCCCACGACCGCCCCAAGGCGTATGCTCTGGCCCCCTGGCCCAGCCGGACCCGCAGGGCCTCGTCCACCACCAGTTTTTTGATGGCCCGCGCCATGTCTTCCCCATCCCCGGGGCAAAAGGCCAGGCCGTTTTGACCGTCCCGGAGGGTATCGGCCACGCCCCCGACCGGCGCCGCCACCACCGGCAGGCCGGAGGACATGGCTTCCAGCACCACATTGCCAAAGGTTTCGGTGACCGAGGGAAAGACGAAGAGGTCGCAGGAGGCATACAGAGCCGCCAGCCTGGACCCGTGCAGGTAGCCGGTGAAAACGACGTTGTCCGGAGCCACGTCCTCGAGGTGGGCGCGCAGGGGGCCGTCTCCCGCTATGACCAGGCGCACCCGCCCGGGCAGATCCCGGTTCAGCAAGCGCAAGGCTTCCAGTAACACTGGCAGATCCTTCTCCGGCGCCAGGCGCCCTACGTACAGGAGCAGCACCTCTCCCCCCGGCGCCAGCTGACGGCGCCAGGACGGGTCTCGGTGCTGCGGGGAGTACGCCCCGGTGTCAATCCCCCGCCTCCACAGGCGCAGGTTGCCGATGCCGTGGGCAGCCAGCAAGCGACCGACCTCCCGGGAGGGAACCAGGTTAAGGCGGGCCTGGCTGTGAAACCAGCGCAGATAAGACCAACCCAGGCTCTCCAGGAAATCCAGGCCGTAGTAGCGCAGGTAGTCGGCGAAATTGGTGTGATACGAGGCCACCACCGGCAGGGAAAACTGGCTGGCGTAGCGCAAACCGGCCAGGCCCAGAGAGAAAGGCGTAACCAGGTGCACCAGAGTGGGGTGAAAGTCCTCCAGGAGGCGAAGGATAGTGGGGTAATTAGGCCAGGCCAGGCGGCACTCCGGGTAGAGAAAGAAGCGGATACTGGGCTGGAGAAAGACATGAGGCACTCGCGGGGCGGGTTCGTCCTCTGGGGCGAAGACAATATGAGGAACAGCGCGGGCCTTTAAATAATCCACCAGCCGCCGCAAGGTATGGGCCACGCCGTTGACCTGAGGCACGAAGGTATCCGTAAAGATCGCTACCCGCAACCGCTTCACCCACTCTTCCAACTCCGGGCAAAAGGGCTCTTCCCCTCCCAGAATGGCATATGGGTGTTACGGCCGGGTTGCACAGAGGTTAAACTTTCGTAAAGCGCGCCAAGCCGGTGGGCAGGCAGAGCGGTTTCCCTTCGCTGTCGTACTGGATGCGGCTCTCCACGCCAAAGACGTTCCGCAGGAGTTCCTCCGTCAGGATGCCGGCCGGCGGCCCCTCTGCCACCACCCTCCCCTGGTGCAGGACGACCAGGCGGTGGCTGTAGCGGGCCGCCTGGTTGATGTCGTGCAGGACCATGGCCACAGTGAGCCCCAGTTCGGCGTTGAGCCGGGAGACCAGCTCCATAATCTCCAGCTGGTGGCAGATGTCCAGGTAAGTGGTGGGCTCATCCAGGAGGAGAATGGAGGGGCTTTGCGCCAAAGCCAGCGCAATCCAAGCCCGCTGCCGTTCCCCGCCCGAGAGGGCAGTCAAGGGGCGATCGGCCAGCTCCTCCAGGCGCGTCTGGCGGAGGGCCGTCTCCACCGCCTCCACGTCCGCCCGGCTGGCGCTCTCCCACCAGCGCAGGTGCGGGAAGCGCCCGTGCCAGACGAGCTCCCGCACCGTCAAGTCCGCCGGGGCCTGCGGCCCCTGCGGGAGGAAGGCCAGGCGCCTGGCCAGTTGCCGGGGCGGCAGGGTCTGGATGTCCCGCCCGTCTAGGTACACGGCTCCGCCCCTGGCCCGCAACGTCCGGGCCAGGGCCTTCAAAATGGTCGACTTCCCGGAGCCGTTGGGCCCGATAAAGGAGACGATCTCGCCCCGGCGAATCTCCAGGTTCAGGCCCTGCACCACCAGGCGGTCCTCATAGCCCAGTGCGAGCTCTTTGGCCGTCAGAGTCATCTCGGTGCACGCCCTCTCCGCAGAAGATACAGGAAGAACGGGGCCCCCATGGCCGTGGTCAGGATCCCCACCGGAATTTCAATCGGATCCAGCACCAGCCGGGCTGCCGTATCCGCAGCCAGAAGGAGGGCGGCCCCTAAAAGGCCGGATGCCGGCAGGAGAAAGCGGTGGTCGGAGCCGATGAGCAGCCGCACGATGTGCGGCACGATCAGCCCTATAAACCCGATCAGCCCCGCCACACTCACCGCGGCCCCCGCCAGGATCGCCGCCAAGGCGATCAAGGCCAGCCGGGTCCTCTCCACTTGCACCCCCAGCCCCGCCGCCACCTCATCCCCCAGGAGTAAGACGTTGAGGTGACGGGCCAGGGCCAGAGCCACGGCCGCCGCTCCGCCTATGTAAGGCCACAGCCTGTGCCAGTGGTTCCAGCTGCGCCCCGCCAGCCCGCCCACCAGCCAGGTCATGGTAGCCTGGACGTTCTCGCTGAACATCACCAGGACGGTGGAGGTCCCGGCGCTGAGGAGCGAGGAGACGGCCACCCCCGCCAGCACCATGCGCAGGGGGGAGACCCCTCCCCGCCAGGCCAAGAGGTAGACTATCGCCGCGCCGGCGAGGGCGCCCAGGAAGGCGAAGGCGGGAATGGCCTGAGCCGGGGCGTCGGGGAAGAAGTTCATGGTGGCCACCGCCGCCAAGCCGGCCCCGGCTGAGACGCCGATGATGTGGGGATCAGCCAGGGGGTTGCGCATCACCCCCTGCAGGATGGCCCCCGAGAGGGCTAACCCCGCCCCTACCAGCGCCCCGACCAGAGTGCGGGGCAGGCGAATATTCCAGACGATGGTCCGCGCCAGCGCCGGCGCTTCCTGGGGCCGAAAGATGGCCTGCCAGACCTGCCCGTAGCTCAGCCGCACAGGCCCCCAGGCTATACTCATGGTGAAGGCCCCGGCCAGAACCACCAGGGCCATCACCAGCAAAAGCCAAGGGCGCCGGCCTCTACCGGCCACGCCGGAACACCTCTGGGTAGAGGTAACCCGCCAGCTCCTCCAGGGTGTCAATGGCGCGGGGGCCGGGGGACATGAAGACGCTGTGATCCAGTTCGTAGACCCGGCCCTGCTTGACCGCCGAGAGCCCGCCCCAGAGTGGATCCTTCTGGAAGCCCGGCAGGGCCTTGGAGGTATCGGAGGGGTCGCGGACCGGCTTGACCAGCAGGATTACATCCGGGTCCAGCTCCACTACCCGCTCCATGCTGAAGCGGGTGAAACCGGGGCGGTGCTCCATCCCCTCCGCCGCCACATTCACCGCGCCCAGCTGCTGTACCAGGTCGCCGAGGTAGGAATTGGGCTTGGCTGCAGACCAGGCTTCGGCCGAGCCTACCATGATCAGCACCCGGGGGTGCCGAGCGGGAAGCCGGTCCCGCAAGGCTTTGGCCCGGCGCTCGATCTCGGCCACAATCTGCTCCGCCTTCTGCTTCTCATTGACGATCTCTCCCATAATCCGCAGTTTCTCCAGCACATCCCGGTAGCTGTCGATGTCGTAGAAGAGCACCGGCGCCCCGGTCTCCTCTAACTTGGCCAGGTAGGGGCTGTGCAGGTTGCCGTTGCCGATGATCAGGTCGGGCTGAAGCGCAGCGATGCGCTCGAAGTTGAGCCGGTAGGACTGCCCGTGGGCCGGAATCTGGAGGGCCTCCGGGGGGTAATCGGCCGAAGAGGGCCGACCCACCGGCGGATGACCCAGGAGGAAGAGGACCTCCACCACCCAAGGGGTGAGGGCCACTATCCGCCGGGGTTGAGCCGGGATCTCTACCCGGCGCCCCGTTCCGTCTGTAACGACCCGGGTCTGGCCGGCAGCGGCGGCGACGCCGACCTGGGCCACTAAAAGCGACAATAAAACAGCCAGAGCAGTGAGCCACCTGGTGCAGCGCCCTTTTTGCATCCTCTCTTCTCCTCCTGCTTTTGGGAGTGCCGTGCTGCTGTAAATTTCTCTCTTCCCTCTCCGCTTTCCTGCCGTTCGGCTCTCTTGCCACGGCCGGCGGTGACGAGGATCACCGACTTCCCGTGGGGACAGGCACCGCCCGGCGCAGCGGGAAGGCCGATAATGGAAGCGGACCGAAAAAGAGGCCCAAAGGAGATGAGCAGAGATGAAGACGTTGTTGGTGCGCAGAACAGCGGTAGCCCTTCTGGCGGGGTTGGTGGCTCTGGCCCCGGCTGTTCCGACCCTGGCCGCTCAGGCCAAGCCGGATCCGGCCCAGCTGGCAACCCAGTACCTGAACGGCTTGGGCACCGATCCTCAGGAGACCGCGCGGATCGCGGCCGAGCTGCAGGCGGCGGTGGCCGCCGGAGCCAATGCGGAGGCACTGGCCCAAGCCATTCAGCTCATGGCCCAACACCGCGTCCAGGCGGAGACCATGGCGGAATTTGCTCACGCGGTTAAGGCGGCGGGGCGCGACCTGGACCTGGGGAAGCTGCAGAACCGGTTCTCAGAGCTGGTCAGCGCCGGCCAGAAGCCTGACGAGGCTCTGGAGGAGGCCATGGAGGAGCAAGGCCTGCACGAGCAGGATCGGGAGCGAGACCGGGACCAGCTCCACGAGCAGGACCAAGAGCGAGACCGGGACCAAGATCAGTCCTGTGACAGCTGTTCCGGCAGCAAGGGCGCAGACAACGACCAGAGCGATGACGACCGCGGTTTCGGGAGCAACGGCTCAAACGATAATGACGACCACGGTTCCGGCGGTTTTGCCGGAGGTT
>JASBVW010000340.1 GCA_029961005.1 Bacillota bacterium | reverse complement strand
CGTTTGAGAACCGGAAAAAGATTTTCCCGATCGATTCGCGCTACAAATTCGTGAGCCTGGTCTTCCGCAAAGGTCGGCCTGAGGGCGACGGGTTTGAAGCCGCCTTCATGCGGCACGACCTGGTGGAGTTGGAGGCCACCGCCCGCTACCGCGAGCCCGGGCAGGAGAAGGTAGCGCCCTTTGCCGCGCCCTGGATCGTGCCCGTGCGGCGGCAGGAGCTCGAGCGCCTCTCGCCGGGGACGCTGGCGTTTCTAGAGTACCGCAGCCCCCGCGACCGGGAGATCCTCCTTAAAATGTACGGCTACGACGCTGAGGGGAACCGGGTGAACCCCCGGCCGCTCCTCGGTGACCAGGGCCCAGGCACCTGGAACGCCCGGTTCTACCGCGAGTTCGACATGACCAACGACCGCGACCTCTGGACCGACCCGAAGACCGGCAGGCTCTACAACCCCCGCCAGATCCTCGGCCCCGTGCCCGGTACCAGTGATCGCCCGCCTTACTACGACCCGGCCGCTTGGCCCGAGATCCGGGCGCGCATGGCCGAGAAAGGCTTTTGGCCGCTGTACGAGGGCAAGCACATTGAGCAGTTCCTGGTGGACATCAAGCCCATCGAGCGGTGGGTGAGCCTGGAAGCGTGCCAGCGCAAATACGGTAGGCTGCCCGAAGCGGGCCCGAAGCTTGTCTTCCGCGACATCGCCAGCAACACCAACGAGCGCACCTGCATTGCGGCGGTGCTACCGGAGCGGTCATGTGCAAATAACAAGCTCCCGGTGGTGGCCGTTCCGGTCAGCTTTTCCGATCAGGCTTGCTCCGTGCTCAACTCGTTCGCCTTCGACTTCGCGCTGCGTTTCCGTATCTCGAGCACCCTCAACTTCACGCACGTGAGTCGTGTCGCCGTACCGCGTTTCGACGTCGCGGAATCCTTGCTGAGCTTGAAGACCTTCACCGTAGCCGGCACGGACATCGACCACGTGTCGGCTTTTGAGGAAAAGTGGCATGCCCTCTTGGAGGTAAACCGGGCTGTCGCCGAAGCCTACGGTCTTGCGCCGGATGACTTAAAACACATCCTTGCGACCTTCCCTGTCTTTGCCCGGAAGAGGCCGGGGTTTTACAGCTATCTTCAGGAGCAGCTGAAGGACTGGAAAGAGGAGGCCGGGTGTACCGAGGCGCACGTATATACCGTACCGGCAGCAGGCGATCTGTCCGTGGCGGCAGAACCCAGAGGAACCTATTTTGCCAGGGTGCAACAGCGCTCCGGTGGGCCCAGCGAAGCAACCTTGCCCTTTAAGCAGGCAGCGATCTTCGCCTGGGTGGTGAACGCGCTTTACTCGCCGGGCTACGCCGTCAGTCGTTACCGCGCCGGCAAGATGCTGTATCTCATCGAACGCGCGACTCAATCGGGGCTTTTCCGGGGCTTTCTCAAGCAGGCAGCCGGTCCTTATGATCCCAGGCTGCGCTACAAGGGCCCCGAGGACATCGCCGTCCGGCAACACCGGTGGCTAGTGGC
>JASBVW010000029.1 GCA_029961005.1 Bacillota bacterium | reverse complement strand
GGAACCGGAGGAAGGCGAGGTCTTGTGCGGGGAAGAGGGGCGGGGACGCCTGGCCAGCCTGGAGCACATCCTGGCGGAAGCAGAGCTCCTCTTGAGGAGGGCCAGGGACCTGGCAGGGCGGAGGGTTTTGGTCACCGCAGGGCCCACGCGGGAGTGGCTGGACGCGGTGCGCTTTCTCTCCAACGCTTCTTCCGGCCGGATGGGCTACGCCCTGGCCGAGGCCGCTCGCGATCGAGGTGCTGCCGTGGTTTTGGTGAGCGGCCCCACCTCCCTACCTCTACCTGAGGGGGTGGAATGCGTGCGGGTGGAGACGGCGGCAGAGATGCTTCAGGCCGTCTTGGCTCGCTTCCCCGAGGTAGAGGTGGTGATCAAGGCCGCGGCGGTAGCTGACTATCGCCCCGCCACACCGGCGGGCGGGAAGATGAAAAAGGGGGCGGAGCCGCTGGAGCTCAAGCTAGAGCCCACCCCCGACATTCTGCGCACCTTGGGGGAGCGAAAGAGCGGGCAGATTTTGGTGGGTTTCAGCGCCGAGGTGGGCGATCCTGTTCCGGAGGCCTGGCGCAAGCTCAAGGCCAAGGGCTTGGATCTGGTAGTGGCTAACGATATTTCCCGCCCGGGGATCGGCTTTGAGGCGGAAGAGAACGCCGTCACCATCCTCGGGGCTGACGGGACAAGGGAGGAGGTGCCGCCGGCCCCCAAGCGGGTGGTGGCGGACCGCATCCTCAATCACGTGGTTCGCTTGCTGAACCGGTAGGAGGCCGGTTTGTCGTGGCCTTGGCGCCTGAGGAAGCCCTCTATGCTTCGGTGGTGGTTGATGTTCCCACCTCACATCTCAGCACAACCTTTGACTACCGGGTGGGGCCTGCTGTGCGCGGCTCCGTCCAGGTGGGAAGCAGGGTTCTGGTGCCGTTCGGTCGCCGGCGCGTGCAGGGCCTGGTGATGGAACTCAAGGTCAGCCCTGACTTTCAGGAGGAGAAGTGCAAGGAGATCTTGGCGGTGCTGGAGCCTAATCCGGCTTTGCCCTCGCACTTGGTGGCTTTGGCGGGCTGGTTGGCCCGCTACTACCTGTGTTCGCCCTGGGAAGCGGTGCGGTGTTTTCTCCCCGCCGGTTGGGGGAAGGCTCCGGTGGTCAGGGCCCGCGCCAGAGAAGGCGCCTGGGCGGAAGAGGAGGCGGCGGCTGCACTCTCCCCCGCCGGTGCTCCTCCCGCTCTCACCCCTCAGCAGCGCCAGGCGCTGGAGGCCATCGAGCATGGCCTGGCGGAAGGGAAGTTTGCCGTGCTCTTACTCCACGGCGTGACCGGGAGCGGCAAGACGGAGGTCTACCTCCAGGCCGCAGCAGCGGCGCTGCGACGGGGAAGGCAGTGCATCGTGCTGGTGCCCGAAATTGCCCTCACCCCGCAAATGTCGGAGGCCTTCCTGGCCCGTTTTGGTCCGGCCCTGGCCGTTCTGCACAGCCGACTCAGCGCCGGTGAACGCCAGGAGGGGTGGCGGAAGGCCGCTGCCGGAGAAGTGCGGGTGGTGCTGGGCACGCGGTCGGCCGTCTTTGCCCCCCTGCCCGACGTGGGGCTTATCATAGTCGATGAAGAACATGAACACTCTTACAAACAGGAAGAGAGCCCGCGTTACCATGCGCGCCAGGTAGCCCTGAAAAGGGCGGAGCTGGAGGGGGCGGTGGTGGTGTTGGGGAGCGCCACCCCTTCCGTCGAAAGCTATCACCGCGGGGAGGCGTGGGTTTACCGCTTGGTCCAGATGGAGTCCCGCATCGGCGGCCGTCCCCTGCCGGCTGTGCGCGTCGTGGACCTGGGAGCGGAGTTGCGCTCCGGAAACCGTTCCCTCTTCAGCCGGGCCTTGCGCGAGGCGATGGCGGAGCGCCTGGTGCGGGGGGAGCAGGTCATCCTCTTCCTCAACCGGCGGGGGTTTGCTGCAGCCGTGGTCTGCCGTAACTGCGGTTACACGGCTCAGTGCCGCTATTGCCAGGTGGCCCTGACCTATCACGCCTCCTGGGGGCGGCTCTTCTGCCATTACTGCGGCTCTACAGCCCCGGTGCCCGCAGTTTGCCCCGCCTGTGGCAGTTCGTCCATCCGCCACTTGGGAGCGGGGACGGAGCGGGTAGAAGAGGCGGTGCGGTCCATCTTTCCCGGCGCCCGGGTGCTGCGGATGGACGTGGATACCACCCGGCGCAAAGGATCTCACGGCCGCATTTTAAGAGCCTTTCGCCGGGGGGAGTTCGATGTCTTGGTGGGGACTCAGATGGTAGCCAAGGGTTTAGACCTGCCGCGGGTCACCTTGGTGGGCGTCATCTGTGCTGACTTGGCCCTCCGCCTACCGGACTTTCGCGCCGGCGAACGGACTTTTCAGCTCTTGACCCAGGTGGCCGGAAGGGCCGGGCGCGGGCTCCTGCCCGGGGAAGTGATTGTGCAAACTTATTCTCCCCGGCATTTTGCCATTGAAGCGGCGCGCTGCCACGATTATCGAGCTTTTTATCGCCAGGAGATCGCTTTCCGCCGGCAAGCCGGCTATCCGCCCTTTTCTTTTCTCATCGCTCTGGTGGTCAATGGGCCCCAGGAGGAGATGGTGCGCCGGGCGGCCGAGGCCTTGGGGGTCTGCCTGCGCCAGCTGAAAGAGCAGGAGGGGCAGGCGGCCGGGTCAACCGTCCTGGGCCCGGTGCCGGCGCCCCTTTTCCGCCTGCGCGGTCGCTACCGCTGGCAAATTTTAGTGCGAGGAGAGCAGCCCGAGCCAGTGCAGGCCCTGACGGCGGAAGGATTGGCCCGTTGGTCCCAGGAGTGGGGGCGTGAACCGCTGCGGGTGGCGGTGGACGTGGACCCGGTTTCGCTGTTATAAGAAAAGCAGAGGGGGAAGAGAGGACGTGGCAGTCTTGCCCATCCGGTCCGAGCCAGACCCGGTACTGCGCCGCTGTGCGCGGCCGGTGGAGAAGATCACCAAGCGCATCGTCAAACTGGCCCACGACATGCTGGAGACCATGTACCATGCCCAGGGGGTGGGTCTGGCGGCGCCGCAAGTAGGGGTCTCCCAGCGGTTGATTGTGGTGGATGTGGGGGAAGGCCCCTTGATACTGGTGAATCCGGAGCTGGTGGCGCAAAGGGGGAGTTCCACCGATGTGGAAGGCTGCCTGAGCGTGCCGGGGGTGATGGGTTACGTGACCCGAGCGGAGCAAGTGGTGGTGCGGGGGTTGGATCTGAAAGGCCACGCCCTGGAGGTTAAAGGAAGCGACCTTCTGGCCAGAGCCCTGCAACACGAGCTCGACCACCTGGACGGTATTCTCTTTGTCGACAAGGCCACCGGGCTCACAGTAGAGCGAGGGCGAGGGCAAGCATGAGGATAGTTTTTCTGGGCACGCCTGAGTTTGCTGTCCCTGCCTTGACGGCGCTGGTCAAGGCGGGCCACCAGGTTCTAGCCGTGGTCACCCAACCGGACCGGCCGCGCGGGCGGGGCCAGCACCTGCAACCTTCCCCCGTGAAGGCCAAAGCGGAGGAGCTGGGGCTGCCCGTCCTTCAGCCAGAGCGGGTCTCTGCTCCTGACTTTCTTGAGCAGGTGAGAGCTCTGGCCCCGGAGGCCATAGTGGTGGTGGCCTTCGGTCAAAAGATCCCTCCCGCCCTTTTGACCCTCCCCCCGCGCGGGTGCATCAATCTGCACGCCTCCCTTCTCCCGGCCTACCGGGGGGCGGCGCCCATCGCCCATGCCCTCTGGCGAGGGGAGGAGGTGACCGGGGTGACCACCATGTACATGGACGAGGGGTGGGACACGGGCGACATCATACTCCAGCGGCCCGTGCCCATTCGCCCGGAAGACACCGCCGGCTCTCTGCACGACCGCCTGGCGGCGGAAGGGGCAGAGCTCCTCTGCCAAACCCTGGCTCAAATTGCGGCCGGTACAGCCCCGCGCACCCCGCAGGATGAAGCCCGCGCTACTTACGCCCCGCGGCTGCAAGAAGAGGATGCCGTCTTGAAATGGGACCGGCCGGCTTTGGAGCTGCACAACCAGGTTCGGGCCTTCAACCCGGCGCCCGGGGCTTACTTTCGCTGGGGTGGGCGGCGGGTCAAGGTTTGGCGCACCGCCGTCTTGCGCAAGAAAGAGGAGGAAGCCGCGGCGGGCCAGCCGGGCGAGGTAGTGGCCGTTGACCATCAAAGCGGAGCCCTGTGGGTGCGCTGCGGGGAAGGGCAGCTGGCCCTTCTGGAAGTTCAGCCTGAGAACCGGGGGCGCATGACCGGAGCCGAGCTCGCCCGCGGTTACCGCATCCAGCGGGGCGCTCTTTTGGAGGGAGGAGCGGCACAGCTGAGCGGCGCAGGGAAGTGATGCCGGTGGAAGGCAAGAAACGGATTTTCTTGGGGCTCCTGGCGGGGTTCGTCCTTGTGGGGGCGGGGGCGTTGGGCCTGCTCTTCTTCTTTCTCCTGCGCGGAGGGCGGTGGGAGCACTGGTTGGTTTGGGGCCTGGCCTGGCTCTTCGGCTCCTTTCTCGTTCTGGTGGGCGTAGGCACGGGAGGGATCGTGTACTCCCTCCTGGCACAGAAGGCGTTCCGCTGGGAGATGCCAGTGCATTTGGCCCTGGATCTGCTCTTTCCCTTGGTTTCGTCCGTCGGCCACCTGGTAGGGCTGGGCCGGGAGAGCGTGGCCCGATCCTTCATCGAGATCCACAACCGGTTGTTGCGGCTGCGCATCGGCCCTATTCCGCCCGAGAAGATCCTCCTCCTTATGCCGCACTGCCTGCAGTGGTCGGAATGTCCCCACCGCATCACGACCGATCCTACCAATTGCCGCCGCTGCGGTCGCTGCCTGGTTAAGAACCTGCTGGAGATCTGCGAAGAGTACGGCACCACTTTAGCGATGGCCACCGGAGGGAGCATTGCCCGCCAGATCATCTGGGAGCGTCGGCCGCAGGCTGTGGTGGCCGTGGCTTGCGAGCGCGACCTGACCTCCGGCCTCCAGGACACTTACCCGCTGGCGGTCTGGGGGATCGTCAACCTCAGGCCCGAGGGTTACTGCCGCAATACGGGGGTCGATCTTGACAAGGTCAGGGAAGCTATACGATACTTTATGCAAGGAGGTTGAATTCTGGTGTGGTTTTGGGGTGATCCCACATTTGTTCTGCTGTTGCCGGCTCTGGCCCTGGCTCTCTACGCCCAGTTCAAAGTCAATAGTACCTTTCAGCGCTACTCGGAGGTGCGGTCCACCGGCGGCGCCACGGGGGCTCAAGTGGCGCGGGGGCTGTTGAACGGGGAAGGGCTGGACTACGTGCGGGTGGAGATGACCGAGGGACATCTGAGCGACCACTACGATCCGAGGACGCGGGTGGTCCGGCTCTCGCCGGAGGTTTACCACTCTTCCTCCCTGGCAGCCCTGGGGGTAGCGGCTCACGAGAGCGGCCACGCCCTTCAGCACGCCCAGAGGTATGTTCCGCTGGGGCTGAGGAACAATTTCTTCCCCGTGGCCAACCTGGGTTCGCAGCTGGCTTTTCCCCTCTTCTTTCTGGGCTTTCTCTTCCAGGGGCGCCTGCTGATGGACTTGGGCATCCTGCTCTTCACGGCGGCGGTGGCCTTCCAAGTTCTCACGCTGCCCGTGGAGCTTAACGCCAGCCGCCGGGCTTTGGCCCTGCTGCAGTCCCACGGCTTTGTCACCTCCCGCGAGTTAGGCCCGGTGCGAGAGGTGCTGTCGGCGGCGGCCCTGACCTACGTGGCCGCTACGGCTATGGCTGCAGTGCAGCTCTTGCGCCTCTTCCTCCTGCGCAACCTGCGCGATGACCGCTGAGCAAGGTCGGACCGCGGCGCGAGGTGCTTCGCCAGCGCGCGAAGCGGCGATTCTGGCCCTCCGGGCCATCGAGGTAGAGGGTGAGCGGGCCACCTCAGCCCTAGACATGGCCCTGCAGCGGCGGAGACTTCCAGCCGCAGAGAGGGCCCTGGCGGCTGAGCTGGTCTACGGCACCACGAGGCGCCGCCTCACCCTGGATTGGGTGCTGCGGCTTTATCTGCGGCGGGATTTGACCGCTTTAACCCCCTGGATCAGGAATATCCTGCGCCTGGGGGTCTATCAGCTCCTCTTCCTGACTGACCTGCCGGCGGCGGTGGTCTGCGATCAATCCGCCCATCTGGCCGGGCGCTTCGGCCACCGCGGCACCGTAGGGTTGGTGAACGCTGTTTTGCGGCGGGTCGCGCAGGAGCGGGAGAAGATTACCTGGCCGGATCCGGAAAGGGAGCCGGCCGCTTTTCTCTCTGTGGTCCACTCCCATCCCCGCTGGCTGGTGGAGCGGTGGCTGGAGCGCTGGGGGTTTGCGGAGACGGCCGCCCTCTGCCAGGCCAACAACGAGGTGCCCCCTCTCTCCCTCCGGACGAATCTCCTGCGCACCACCAGGGAGCAACTGCTCCAAGCCTTCTCCGCTCAGGGCCTGGCGGCAGAACCCTCGCCCTGGGCCCCTGCGGGGATCAGGCTGCCAGCCGGCAGCTACACCAAAGGGGCCGAGGACTTTCTTCGCCAAGGGCTCTGCCAGGTCCAGGACGAAAGCTCCATGCTGGTAGGGTATCTCATGGCTCCGCAGCCGGGGATGCGCATCCTGGACGCCTGTTGCGGGCCGGGGGGTAAGGCGACGCAGCTGGCGGAGCTGGCCGGCGACCGAGTGCGGATTGCAGCAGTGGACGACAATCCCCGGCAACTGGCTTTGCTCCGGGAAAACGCACGGCGGCTGGGCATTGCATCGGTGGAGGCAGTGGAAGCGGATGTCCGAACTCTCCCTGCGCGGGAGGGCTTTGCCGCTTCCTTTGACTGCGTTCTGGTAGATGCTCCTTGCTCGGGGCTGGGCGTGCTGCGGCGGCGCGCCGATGCCCGGTGGCGAAAGCGTCCGGAAGACCTGACAACCCTCCCTGTCCTGCAAGGGGAGATCCTGCGGGCGGCAGCCCGCTGCGTGCGCCCGGGAGGGGTTTTGGTTTACTGCACTTGCAGCACCGAGCCGGAGGAGAACGAGGAAGTGGTGCACCGCTTTTTGGCGGAGGAGCAGGGCTTTACCCTTACCCCTGTAGCCGACTTTCTTCCCCCTTCAGCCCGGGCACGGCTGGCGGCGTTAGGCGAGGAGTCCGGCAACGGCCGCCCTTTTTTACGCCTCTATCCCCATCGCCACGGCACGGACGGCTTTTTTATTGCGCGCTTGGTCTATGCTCCTTCACCTGAAAACTGAGAAAAGACGAAATTAAAAAAAAGAGGAATGTTTTCCCTTCCGTCGAATTTACTCTCCGTTAGTGAAAGGAGGGGACGAGTTTGATTTCTATAGTTTTAGCTGATAATAACGTCGAATTATGCGAGATTTTGGAGCAATTCTTCGAGCGACAGGAAGACATGGAAGTGGTGGGGGTGGCCTACGACGGAGAGCAGACCCTTAAACTCCTGGCGGAGAAGGTACCGGACGTACTCATCTTAGACATTACTATGCCCATCCTGGATGGGCTGGCGGTGCTGGAGCGCCTCCCCGGCTTAAACCTGCCGCGCCAGCCCAAGGTAATCATCTTGACCGCTTTTGGTCGGGAGGACCTCTTGCTCCGGCTGGCTGAGCTGGGAGCTGACTACTACATGGTGAAGCCCTTTGATTTGGAGGTCCTGGCTACGCGCATCCGGCAGTTTGCTGGCAGCCAGGGTCTGGTGCTGAAGGAAGCGGAGCGCAGCTACGACGCCCCACCCTCCCCTGCGGCGAAAAAGCGCGACCTCATGGCCATGGTTACGGAGATCATTCACATGATGGGCATCCCCGCCCACTTCAAGGGGTACAATTACATCCGGGATGCGGTGCTGATGGTGCTGGAGGAAGAGAATATGCTGGGAGGCAACCTCACCAAGGTTCTCTATCCCAGGATCGCCGCCAAGTACCACACCACCAACGGCGGAGTGGAAGCAGCTATCCGCAACGCTATTTTAACTGCCTGGCAGCACGGGAACCGGCCCTTCATCGACAGCATTATTGGTAAGACCGCCCTGTCCACCAAGGGGAAGTTCCCTTCCAACTCACTCCTGATCGCTAAAATAGCTGATCAACTGAGAGTAAGGCTGCAAGCCAGTTGATTTTGGCCGCCTCTGGAGATGGCAAAAAGAGCGGCACCGTGGTATACTTAATACCGCGGTCCCGCTCAATTATTACCGGCAGGGAAAGAAAATGGTCGGGGCGACACGATTTGAACGTGCGACCTTTCGGTCCCGAACCGAACGCTCTACCAACCTGAGCTACGCCCCGACACAGACCTATTGTACTGCACTTCCCGGCCCGTGTCAATGAGGAGGAGAGAAGAGAAGAATGTACGACGTGGCTATCATCGGAGCCGGCCCTGCAGGGCTGACTGCTGGAATTTACGCAGCTCGCGCGCGCCTGCAAACTCTGCTCCTTGAGCGCACGGCCCCGGGGGGGCAGGCTGCCACCACTCATCTGATTGAGAATTACCCGGGCTTTCCGGAGGGGATCTCCGGCCCTGACCTCATGGAGAAGATGGCCCGCCAAGCCGAGCGCCTGGGAGTCCGGGTGGAGCTGGGCGAGGTGGTGGACCTGGCGGGGAGCGGGCGGAAGATTGAGCTGCAGCTGGCGGGAGGAGGAGCGGTTTCTGCCCGGACGGTCATCATAGCTACGGGCTCGGAGCCGCAGCGGCTGGGAGTGCCGGGAGAAGAGGAACTGCGCGGTCGGGGCGTCTCCTACTGCGCCACCTGTGACGGAGCCTTTTTTACCGGCAAAGAGGTGATGGTGGTGGGCGGAGGGGATACAGCCATTACGGAAGCCCTCTTCCTGACCCGCTTCGCCAGCCAGGTGACTGTAGTGCACCGCCGCGACGCTCTGCGAGCCACGAAGGTCCTCCAAGAGGAAACCCTGGCCCACCCCAGGATCAGGTTCATCTGGAACGCCGTGGTGCGGCGCATCGAAGGGGAGGGGAAGGTGCAGCAGGTGACGGTGGCCAGCACCATCGACGGAAAGGAGACGGCGGTGCCGGTGGAGGGCGTCTTTATCTACATCG
Source organism: Bacillota bacterium (assembly GCA_029961005.1). Lineage (GTDB taxonomy): Bacteria > Bacillota > UBA5301 > JASBVW01 > JASBVW01 > JASBVW01. Next base: position 1,398 of record JASBVW010000029.1, on the reverse strand, counting down.
GGATGCGACCGAATACCGGCTTTGTGTCGGGGCGGCTGGAGCTGGATGAAGCCGGGTATATTCGCACCGATGCACGCCTGCACACCTCTCTCCAGGGGGTTTTGGCCGCGGGGGACGTCCGGGCCACGGCCCTGCGGCAAATCGTGACGGCGGTGGCCGACGGCGCCCTGGCGGCGGTGGAAGCGGAGCGCTATCTGGCCGGCCATGTCAAGGAGTGGTAACCACCGAGCAGGCTGTAAAATGGAGCAGGATGAAGGACAGCGGGTAGATGTAAAAGGGATGTCGCGGCAGGAACTGGCGGCCTTTTTGGGCCAGTTGGGGGCCCCGCCCTACCGGGCCGTTCAGGTCATGCATTGGTTGTATCGGCGGCGTTGCGACGACTTTCAGTCCATGACCGATCTGCCTTTGGAGCTGCGCCAAAGCTTGGCGCAGCGCGCCACGGCAGAGTTCCCTCGCGTGCTGGAGTGCCAGCGCTCGCAGCGCACGGGCACGGTCAAGTTGTTGCTGGGGCTGACAGATGGAGAAGCGGTGGAGTGCGTTCTCCTTCCTTACCAGTATGGGTGGTCCATCTGCGTCTCCAGCCAGGTTGGCTGCGCCCTGGGGTGTACCTTCTGCGCCTCGGGGTTGGGAGGATGGAAGCGCAACCTTACCACCGGCGAGTTGATGGGCCAGGTTCTGGCGGCCGCCCGTTATCTGGACGAAGCGGGCCGAGGGGAGCGGATTGGCCATGTGGTGGTCATGGGCATGGGCGAACCGCTCTTCAACCTGGAGTCAGTTCTGGCCTTTTTGCAGCTGGCTCACGATGAAGAAGGCTTGGGGATCGGTTATCGACACATGACCATCTCCACCGCCGGCGTAGTGCCAGGCATTTACCGGCTGGCGGCAGAAGGTCTTCCCATCACGCTGGCCGTCTCCCTTCACGCAGCCAACGACTCCCTCCGGAGCCAGCTTATGCCCATCAATCGCCGCTTCCCTTTGGACCAGCTGCTCCGGGCGTGCCGGTTCTACATAGAGAAGACGGGTTCGCGCATCACCTTTGAGTACCTTCTCCTGCACGGAGTGAACGACCGGCCGGAGGATGCGGAGGCTTTAGCCACTCTGGTCAGAGGGCTGAAATGCCACATCAACCTGATCCCGGCCAACCCTGTACCGGAGACCGGCCTGCGGAGGAGCAGCCCAGCAGAAGTGAGGCGTTTTCAGAACATCCTCGCCGGCCGCGGCTGCAGCGTAACTGTGCGGCGCCAGCTGGGAGCAGAGATTGACGCCGCGTGTGGCCAGCTGCGCCGCCGTTTTTTGGCCGGAGGCGGTGAAGGCGAAAAATGAAGTTCTTACTCGGATTGGAGCGGTGGCTCGAGCGGTCCTTAGAGCGCCTTTTCCAAGGCGCCGCCGGTCCCATCC
>JASBVW010000339.1 GCA_029961005.1 Bacillota bacterium | reverse complement strand
TTGGTGCATCATGCCCTGGGACCCCTGGTCGAGGGGAAGAGGGCGGCCGAGATTGAACGGCTGCGCGTGCTGGACCCGGCCTGCGGCAGCGCCCACTTTTTGGTCGAGGCGATGCGCTTTCTGGGTCAGGCCCTTCACAAGGCGTATGTTGAGGAATATAGCGGCAAGGCGCCGCCTGAGTTTCGAGGTACCACCGGACAGGGCTGGGACGATAACTGGCAGGCCAGCGATGAGGAAGCCCGGGCTACAGGCTCTGAAGCCCGCGCCTGGTGCAAGAGGCGGATCGCGGAGCGGTGCCTCTTCGGCGTGGACCTCAACCCCACCGCCGTCCAGCTTGCCCGCGTCGCCCTTTGGATCGAGTCCGTGGCCGGGGATCGTCCCCTTACCTACTTCGAGCACCACATCCGCTGCGGTAACTCGCTCTTGGGGAGCTGGCTGGCCCGGTTGGAGGAGCCCCCGCGCCCTCTGTCCAGGTTGGATGGGAATCCGCTGCGGAGCCGGCTTCCCTTTCAAGATCCCGTGCGCCGGGCCATCCAGGAGGCCGCCCGTCTGCGCCGCATCATCGATGAAGCGCGTCCGGAGGATCTGCGCCGCGAAGGGATCGAGCCCGAGAGTACGGAAGAGCAGCGCTACAAAAAGCATCTGCAGGAGAAAGCGGAAGAGATCCTCGCAGCCGCCAAGCTCCTCTTCGACCTGCGCTCGGCCAGCGCCTTCCTACCAGAGATCTGGGCTGAGTGGGACACGCTCACAAGCCTCATCAGCGACCCGGCACGGCTGCGGACCTATGCCGAAGGCCGCCCCTGGTGGCCTGCGTTCCGGGAGGTGAAGGAGCGCCAGCGTTTCTTCCACTGGGAGCTGGAATTTCCGGAGGTGTTCCTCGATCCGGAGCACCCTGGTTTTGACGCCGTGCTCGGCAACCCGCCGTGGGACAAGGTGAAACCCGACCGCAAGGAGTTCTACGGGCGCTACGACATTCTCATCCGCGCCTTTGTCGGCGGCGAGCTGGATCGGAGGATCCGCGAGCTAGAGCGGGAGATCCCGGGCCTCCATGAGAAGTTTGAGGCCTACCAGGACCGGGTGAAGACCGTGGCGGCTTGCCTGAAGAGGGGAGGCGACTACCGCTACCAGGACTGGGAGGTGGACGGGAGGTCGACGGGCGGCGATCCCGACGCCTTCAAATTCTTTGTCGAGCGGGCCTGGCAGCTCGTGCGGGAGGGCGGTCGGGTAGGCTTCGTCGTCCCCTCGGCCATTTACAACAACGAGGGCTGTACCGGGCTTCGCCACCTCCTGCTCCACGAGGCACAGGTGGAGCGGTTCTATGCGTTCGAGAACCGGAAAAAGATTTTCCCGATCCACTCAAGCTACAAGTTCGTAAGCTTGGTCTTCCGCAAGGGTCGACCCGATGGCGACGGGTTCGAAGCCGCCTTTATGCGACACGACCTGGCGGAGCTGGAGGCCACTGCCCGCTACCGCGAGCCCGGGCAGGAGAAGGTAGCGCCCTTTGCCGCGCCCTGG
>JASBVW010000028.1 GCA_029961005.1 Bacillota bacterium | reverse complement strand
CAGGTTCGGCGCCACCAGTGCCACCGACGCCTACCTGGTGGCCGGGACTATTCCCATGCTCTTCTTTGCCACCGTCAATGCCGCCCTGACCACCGTCTTCATCCCCGTCTTTACCGGGCTGGCCCAGCGGGAGGGAAGGGAGCGGGCCTTCCGCGCTGCCGATACCGTGTTTACCGCGGTCTTCTTGGTCGGCATAGGGGTGGCCGGGCTGGGCTGTCTCTTGGCCCCCCAGTTGACGGCCTTGGTGGCCCCCGGCTTTCGGGGGGGTACGCTGGCCGAGGCGGTCCGCTTGACGCGCCTCATGTTCCCGCTCGTCGTCTTCCAGGGGCTGACGGGGGTGGCCACCGGGATGTTGCAGGCCTTGGAGCGTTTCACCGCTCCGGCCCTGGTGGGGGTGGCCTTCAATGTGGTGATTATCTATTCTATTCTGGTGTGGGGGCCGCGCTTTGGCATCACGGCAGTTGCGGTCGGCACGGTGGCGGCGGTGGCGGCCCAGGTGCTGATCCAGCTCCCCTCCCTGCGCCGGGCGGGCTACCGTTACCGGCCCCGGTTGGACCTGGCAGATCCGGCCTTCCAGCGCATGGGGGTGCTCCTTTTGCCCGTGCTCTTGGGGACGGCCGCGGGGCAGCTCAATGCCCTAGTGGACCGCATTCTGGCCTCCGGGCTGCCGGAGGGAAGCATTTCCGCCCTCAATTACGGTTACCGGCTGATGACCCTCCCCGGGAGCGTCTTTGGGGCGGCGGTGGTGACGGTGGTCTACCCCGCCATGGCCCGCTTTCTGGCGGCCCGGGACGCGGAGGGCTTTCGCGAGGCCTACGGCACGGCGGTGCGCATGGTGGGGTTCATCCTGATACCCATGGCAGCCGGCCTGATCGTCTTGAGCCGGCCGGCGGTGCGGCTGGCCTTTGAGCGAGGGGCCTTTGACGCCGCAGCCACTCAGGCTACGGCGGTGGCGGTGGCCTTCTACTCCTTGGGCATCCTGGGCCTGGCCCTGAGCGATCTGACGGCGCGCGCCTTCTACTCCGCCCAGGATACCCTCACCCCCATGCGCGTCGGGCTGGCGGCCGTGGCGGTCAACATCGTCTTAAACCTGATTTTAGTGCGCTACCTGGCCCATGGCGGGCTGGCCCTGGCCACGGCCGTGGCGGCCACCCTTTCGGCGGGCCTTCAGGTCTGGTTCCTGCGGCGGCGCTTCGGGCCCCTGGGCGGCCGGCGCCTGGCCTCCTCCTTAGCCCGCAGCGCGGGGGCGGCGGCCGCCATGGCCGGAGCAGTGTGGGCGCTCTACGCCCTCCTGGAGAAGGCCTGGCCGGGGGATGGCCTCCTGGCCCAGAGCGGGCGCCTGGGGACGGCTGTTCTGGCGGGGGCGGCGAGCTACGCCGGGGCGGCTTGGCTCCTCAGGCTGGAAGAGCTGCGACTGGCGCTGGAGCTGGCCAGAGCGGCCCTCCGGCGCCTGGGGGGCCGCCGGGACGCGGAAGCGGACGCCGTGCGCCCGGAGGCGGGATGACCCGAGAAGAAATGAGCGGAAGCGGTAGGAGGAGTGGCGAATGAAGGTTCTGGTGACAGGCGGAGCGGGCTACATTGGTAGCCACGTGGTGAAGGTGCTGGCCCGGGCCGGCCACGACGTGGTCATCTTGGACAACCTGGGGGAAGGGCACCGGCGGGCGGTGGTCAGCGGCCGGCTGGTGGTGGGCGACCTGAACGACCGGCCCCTCGTGGAAGAGCTGCTGGCGGCCGAGAAGGTGGAGGCGGTGATTCACCTGGCCGCCCACAGCATCGTGCCGGAGTCGGTGGTCCGGCCGGAGAAGTATTTCCGCAATAACCTGGTCTCAGGCCTCAACCTGCTGGATGCCATGCTGGCCTCCGGGTGCCGGTACCTGGTCTTTTCTTCCACCGCCGCCGTCTACGGCGAGCCGGAGCGGGTGCCCATTGAAGAGGACCATCCCACGCTGCCCACCAACCCTTACGGGGAGTCCAAGCTCTTCTTTGAGGCTATCCTGCGCCGGTATGAAGAGGCCCACGGTCTGCGCTTCATCTCCCTGCGCTACTTCAACGCGGCCGGGGCCGACCCCGAGGGGGAGCTGGGGGAGGACCACGACCCGGAGACGCACCTGGTACCCATCATCCTGCAGACGGCTCTGGGGCTGCGCAGTGCGGTGCGGATCTTCGGCACCGACTACCCTACGCCTGACGGAACCTGCATTCGCGACTACATCCACGTGTCCGACCTGGCGGAGGCGCACCTCTTGGCCTTGAACGCCCTGCGCGCGGGGAAACATTCCTCCATCTATAACCTGGGCAATGGCGAGGGCTTCTCCGTGCGCGAGGTGCTCCAGGCGGCGGAGCAGGTGGTCGGCCGGCCCATCCCGGCGGTGGAGGCCCCGCGCCGGCCGGGAGATCCGGCAGTGCTGGTGGCCTCCTCCGAGCGGGCCCAAAAGGAGCTGGGCTGGCAGCCCCGCTACGCGGACCTGCGGGTCATCATCAGCACGGCCTGGAACTGGCACCGGAGCCATCCGGCCGGGTACGGGGACTGAGCGGGGGCGGGCGGGCCCGAGCGCGGAGCGGTAGCCAGGGGAAGGGCGGGGAGGAGATGGCCTCTTTACTGCATATCGTGCCATACCTGGGGCTGGGCGGGACGGAGAAGCACGTTTTGGACTTGGCCCGGGCCTTCAAGGCCCAACACCGGGTGGCGGTCTGCGCTCCGCCGGACCGCCTGCTGCCGGCGTTCGAGGCGGAAGGGGTACCGGTTTACACCTTTCCCCACCTGGAGGAGGCGCCGGTGGCGGGAGTGCGCCAGTTCACCCGGGCGGTGCGGCGGGCGGCGGCGGAGCAAGGGGCGGACGTAGTGCACGTGCACGCCGCCAACGAGCTGCTCCTGTTGGCCCGGCTTCTTTTCCCGCGCCAGCCCCTCGTCTTTACCGTCCACGGGTTCTTCGGGCCTTCTGCGCGCATAGACTACTTCACAGCCTCTTTGGTGGGACGCCTCTGTGCAGACCGGATCATCTGCGTTTCTCCTGCGGACGCCCGGCGCCTGGCCGGCCTGGGCGTGCGGAGGGAACGCATCGCGGTGGTGCCCAACGGGGTCTCCGATCCCCTGGAAAGGCTACAGAGGACGGCTGCTCGGCAGCGGGAAGCCCTGAAGCCCGAAGGGTCAGGAGCCGGGAGCTCGTCCAGGGAAGAGCCCCGCCCGGTGGTGGTGGGCACCATTGCCCGCCTGGAGCGGCAGAAGCGGGTGGACCTCCTGCTGCGGGCCGCAGCTGCGGTGCGCCGCCAGGGGCACCCTTTACGGGTGGTCATAGTAGGGGACGGAAGTTTGCGCCGCTCACTGGAGGAGCTGGCGGCGAGAGAGGGGCTGGCGGACGCGGAGTTCACCGGTTTTCTCGACGAGGAGGCCAAAGACCGGATCTTAACCAGCCTGGATGTCTTTGTCCTGCCTTCTGAGGCGGAAGCCTTTCCCCTGGTCTGCTTGGAGGCCATGGCGGCCGGAAAGCCGGTGCTGGCCACGGCGGTGGGCGGGGTGCCCGACCAGGTGGAGGACGGCGTCACCGGGTACCTGGTGCCGCCGGGGGAGGTGGAGGCTCTGGCCGGGCGGCTGGCGGTTTTGGTGAGCGACGCCTCCTTAAGGGCGAGGCTGGGAGCGGCGGCGCGGAGGCGCTACGAGGAGCGCTTTACGGTAGAGGCCATGGCCCGGGGAACCTGGGCGGCCTATGAGGAAGTATGGAAGAGCCGCGGAAAGGTAGTGCAATAATTGCAATAGGCTTTAGGAGGTGCTGACGTGGTCCGAGTTGATCAGTTCTGGCACAATCTGACTGCACGGGTGGAGGCGCGGCGGGAGAAGGCTTCGTATCGCTGGCTAACGCTTTTTGTCGTCCTGGTGGGGGTCTTCATGGCCAACTTGGACGGCAGCATCGTCAACGTAGCTTTGCCCACTATCTCCGCGCACCTGCGGGCGGATTTGACCGTTTTGCAGTGGGTGGTCACGGGGTACCTCCTCACCATTTCCAGCAGCCTCCTGCTCTTCGGGCGGCTGGCCGACCTGATAGGCCGGGGAAGGGTCTACTCCTGGGGTGTCCTGGTCTTCGTACTGGGCTCTGCCCTCTGTGGCCTGGCTCCCAACGTGTGGCTGCTCATTGCCTTCCGGGTGGTACAGGCGGCGGGAGCGGCTATGGAGATGGCCAACAGCATGGGTATCATCACCGACGTCTTTCCGGTTTCGGAGCGGGGCCGCGCTCTGGGACTCGTCGGAACGGCGGTGGCGGCCGGGAGCCTGGCCGGTCCTCCCCTGGGGGGGTGGCTGGTGGGAGCCTTCGGCTGGCGTTCCATTTTTTATATCAACCTGCCCATCGGCCTTCTGGCCTTCCTGGCCGGGCTTCTGCTCCTCCCCAACCAGGAAACGCTCAGGAGAGAGGCCTTTGACCTCCCCGGGGCGGCGCTCTTCTCCGGCGGCATGGTCTCCCTGCTCTTGTGGCTTTCCGAGGGGAGGGAGTGGGGGTGGCGGTCTCCGCTCGCCCTGGGCGCTCTGGCCCTGGCGGCGGGGCTTCTCCTGTCCTTTGTATTTTGGGAGCGGCGGGTCCCCTCGCCCCTGCTGGACCTCTCCCTCTTTCGCAACCGCCTCTTTACCGCCGGGAATCTGGCAGGGATGCTTTCGTACGTGGTCATGTTCTTTGTCAACATCCTCGTGCCTTTTTACCTGCACGAGGTCCTGGGCTTCCGGCCGGCGCAGGTGGGGCTGCTCATGACCCCCATGCCGGCTGCCATGGTCTTCCTGGCACCCCTGGCCGGTTGGCTCTCCGACCTGATAGGACCGGTGTTGCTCACCACGGCGGGGATGGCCATCATCGCCGCGGCCCAGGTGGCCATGGCCTTTCTGCCTGCAACCGCCACCTATTGGGACGTGGCCTGGCGCCTCTTCCTCCTGGGGGCCGGCATGGCCCTCTTCACCTCGCCTAACAACAGTGCGGTGATGGGAGCAGCCCCGCGGGCCAAGTACGGGGTGGCAGGGGGTGTCGTGGCCACGGTGCGCAACGTGGGCATGTCGCTGGGGGTGGCCATGGCGGTGGCCATCTTCAGCGCCCGCATGGCGCAGTTGGAGCCGCTGATGCCCGAGCGCGCCCGGGCCTTTGTCCTCAGCCTGCGCGCCGTCTACCTGGTAGGGGCTGCCATCGCCGCCGCGGGAATCGCCGTGGCTTCGGTGCGCAACGTTTCTTACCAGGCGCGGAAGGCCGGAGAAGGGGTGGCGCCGGAGGCCGAAGAATAACTGCAGAGACGGAGGAGCAGAGGCGATGTCAGAAAGGGTCATTATCGACGTACAGGGACTGGTGCGCCGCTTCGGAGAGCTGGAAGCGGTCCGGGGCGTGACCTTCCAGGTGCGGGAGGGCGAGATCTTCGGCTTTTTAGGACCCAACGGGGCCGGCAAGACCACCACCATCAAAATGCTGGCCACCCTCTTGCGGCCCACGGCCGGCACAGCCCTCCTCAACGGCTACGACATCAGGACGGACCCTGACGGGGTGCGGCGCTCCATCGGCTTGGTCTTCCAGGACCCCAGCCTGGACGAGCGCCTGACGGCCCGGGAGAACCTGGAGTTCCATGCCCTGCTCTACGGGGTGGAGGCGGGGGAGAGGGAGGCCAGGCTCCGCCGGGTGCTGGCCATGGTGGAGCTGGAGGACCGCCAGCACCACCTGGTCAAGACCTTCTCCGGCGGCATGAAGCGGCGCCTGGAGATCGCGCGGGGGCTTTTGCACTATCCGGCGGTGCTCTTCTTGGACGAACCCACCATCGGCCTGGACCCTCAAACGCGCAGCCACATCTGGTCCTACATTCACCAGCTCCGCCGGCAGGAGGGGATCACCATCTTCCTGACCACCCACTACATGGAGGAAGCAGAAAACTGCGATCGCATCGCCATCATCGACCACGGCCAGATCGTGGCTTTGGACACGCCGGACGGGCTGAAGAGCTTGGTGGGGGGCGATGTCATCACCGTCCGGACCACCGACCAGGCCTGGGCCCGAGAGGAGATCCGCCGCCTCTACGGCCGCGAGGTAGTGGAGGAGGACGACCTGTTGCGCTTTGAGGTGGAGCGGGGCGAGGAATTTATTCCCCGGCTGGCTGCCGACTTTGCCGGGCGCCTTCTCTCGGTGGGGCTGCGCCGCCCTACCTTGGACGACGTCTTTTTGAAGCTAACCGGGCGAGCCATCCGGCAGGAGGAGGTCAGCGCCACTGACCGGATGCGGGAGCATCACAGGAGGAGGTTTCACCGGTGAAGACCTTTCTCAGAACCGTCTACGTCATCTGGTTGCGGGAAGTGAAGCGCTTTTATCGAGAGCGCTCCCGCATCCTGGGCATGATCGGCCAGCCCCTCCTTTATCTTCTGGTCATGGGCAACGGCCTTTCTGCCACCTTTCGGTTGCCGGTGCCCGCGCCCGGCTTTACCTACCTGGAGTTCATGTACCCCGGGATCATCGGGATGTCCATCCTTTTTACGGCCATGTTTTCCTCGATCTCTATCGTCTGGGACCGGGAGTTCGGCTTTTTGAAAGAGGTGCTGGTCGCCCCCGTGCCGCGGGCAGCCATCGCGGCGGGCAAGGCCCTGGGGGGGAGCACCACGGCCGCGTTGCAGGGGGCCATCCTCCTAATTCTGGCCCCTCTGGTGGGGGTAAAGCTGGGGCTGTGGACGGTCTTCCAGGTGTTGCTGATCATGGTTCTCCTGGCCTTTGCCGTCACCTCTTTCGGCACCTTTATCGCGGCCCGCATGGAGTCGGTGGAATCCTTCCAGATGGTGATGAGCTTCCTCATCATGCCGCTCTTCATGCTGAGCGGGGCCTTCTTCCCCCTGCGCAGCGCTCCTGCCTGGATGCAAGGGCTGATGCGGCTCGACCCCGTCCTGTACGGGGTGGATGCCCTGCGCAACGTCATCCTGGCCGACTCTCCGGCGCGGTCCTTCGCCGTCCAGTACGCCTTGGGCTATGACCTGGCCGTCCTGGCCGGGGTGGCGGTGGTGATGATCCTCCTGGGGATGCAGGCCTTCGCCCGGGCAGAGTGAAAAGGGCGAGGGGGAGGAAGCGGTGACAGAAGAAAGGGCGAAGCGGGAGGAGCTCGGCCCCGGCCCCGGGGCCGCAGGTGCCCCTGCTGGCTGCAGGGGCGAGCCCGGCTTTTGCGGGAGCGAGGCCGGGGACGGGCGGCGGGAGCCCGGCCGGGTTTTGGTGGCTCTGCCCCTCTATAACGAGGCAGCCACGGTAGGCCGCGTCTTGGCTGCGGTGCGGCGCCATACGGAGGCGGACATACTGGTGGTGGACGACGGATCCACCGACGGCTCCGGGGCCCTGGCAGCCGGAATTCCCGGGGTGAGGGTGCTCTCCCATGACAGAAACCGCGGCTACGGAGCTGCCCTGCTCAGTGCCTTTCGCTGGGCCGGCGAGAGGGGCTACGGCTCTCTGATCACCCTGGACTGCGACGAGCAGCACGAGCCAGCCCTCATTCCCCGCTTTTTGGCCGAGCTTGCACGGGGCTGGGATGTGGTCTCGGGCAGCCGCTACCTGCCCCAGTCGCCCCGCCGGGGAGAGCCGCCGCCGGACCGGGTGGCCATCAATCGGGCCGTGACCGAGATCATCAACAAGCTGACGGGGTGGCAGTTGACGGACGCCTTCTGCGGGCTCAAGGCCTACCGGGTGGCCGCCTTGGCTAAGCTGGAGCTGGACGAGCCGGGGTACGGGTTCCCCCTGCAGTTTTGGCTGCAGGCCTACCGCCACGGGCTACGGGTGACGGAGCTGCCGGTGGATCTGATCTACTTTCCCCGGGAGCGGGGTTTTGGGGGCGGGCTGGACGACCCCCAGCGGCGCCTGGCTTATTATCAAGAGGTCATCGGGCGGGAGGTGGCGCGGTGGCAGAGATCCTGGTGATTGGAGCGCACCCCGACGATGCGGAGATCGGAATGGGGGGGACCATCCTGGCCCTGCAGCGGGCGGGGCACCGGGTGGCCATTTTGGATTTGACCGACGGGGAGCCCACGCCGCGGGGCACGCCGGAGCTGCGGCGCCGGGAAAGCAGGGAGGCGGCGGCGGTGTTGGGGGTGGAGCGGGTGACGCTGGACCTGCCCAACCGCTACTTGCAGGACACCATTGAGGCCCGGCGCCGGGTGGCGGAGGTGATCCGCCTGCGCCGGCCGGAGTTGGTCTTTGCCCCCTACTGGCAGGACGCCCACCCCGACCACGTGGCGGCTTCGGCCATCGCCGACGCGGCCCGCTTTTACGCCAAGTTGACCAAGACGGACCTGGCCGGGGAGCCCTTTTACCCGCGGCGGGTCTACTACTACTTCTGTACCCACCTGCGCCTTTTGGTGGCGCCTTCGTTCGTCTACGCCTTTACGGAAGAGGAACTGGAGCGCAAGGTGCAGGCGGTGGAGCGCTACCGCTCCCAATTCGCGGAGAGGCCGGACGGGCTGCGCATCGGGGAGGCCATCCGCATCGCTGCCCGTTGGTGGGGCGCTCAGGTGCGCCGCCCCTGCGGGGAACCTTTTTTGAGCCGGGAGCCCCTGGGGCTCGAAGGGCTGGAAGGTGTGATTTGAAATGGCGGAGGATGCGGTCCTGGATCGCTCTCTGGAGGTCCCCCGGGGCCACGGAGAGGTTCTGTGCCGGCCGGAGCCGGGGCGGCTGGCGGAGCTGGCGGCGGAGAACAGGCGCCGGAGCTCCGGCTGGTCCTTTGTGGCAGCGGGGCGGCCGGCCCCGGCCTTGCGGCAGGCGGTGCAGGTGCGCGCCCTGGCTTTGGCCCGGGCTTATACGGCGGCCTTGGACGGGGTGCTGGCAAGGGCGGTGAGGGGGGCGCCGACGTCGGGCGTTGACAGCGGCGCAGGTGAGGCCGGTGAAGTCGGCCCGGCCGGCGGATTGAGCGCCCCGGTGGTCCCCTTTCTGGTCGTCACGGGCCACCAGCCCCTCTTCTACCACCCCGGGGTTTGGATCCGGGACCTGGTGGCCTGGAGCGTGGCCACCCAACTGGCGGAGCGCGAGGCTCGAGGGGAGGCGGCAGGCCGTGACCTGGGGAGGGAGCCCGCGGGCTGGGAGGGAGAGGCCCGGCCCGCCCGCGCCGCGGCCCTCCACCTCTCGGTGGATACCGACTCCGTGGCGGACGTAGGGGTGGAGGTGCCGCGCTGGGAGGAGGGCCGGGGCCTGGTCAGGGTGCGGGAGGTCCTGGTCCGCCCTCCGGGCGGGGTCCCGCTGGAAGCGGCGGCGTTGCCGGAGGCAGAAGAGGTAGAGGCCTTCTGCCGGCGGGTGGAGGAGCACCTGCGCACCCTCGTGGACGGGGTAGGCGAGGAGCCGCCCGCGGCGGTGCGGGAGCGGGGCTTGAAGGCCTTGCACTGCTGGCGGCGCTGTGCGGAGCAGGCGGAGGCGGCGGCGCGGGCGGCGCGGGCGGCGGCGGGCGCCCTGGAGCGCCCGCCCGCCTTGGCCGACTTCCTGGTGGCCTGGCGGCGCGCCTATACCGCCCGGGCTTGGCCGCCCGCCTCTCGCTCTGCGCCCGCGGCAGGCGAAGCGTTACCTTGGCCTTCTTTCCTGGAGCTGTGCCTCTCCGACCTGGCCCGCACCCCCGAGTTTAGGGCCTGGGCGGCGGACCTGGCGAGGGAGGCGCGCCGGTTCGCCCTGGTGCACAACCAGGTCCTGGAGGAGTACCGCTCCCAGCACGGCTACCGTTCCCGGCTCAACCCCTTTCCCAACCTGTCTGTAGCGGGAGATCAGGTGGAGCTGCCCTTCTGGCGGGTGGAAGAGGGGTGGCGGCGCCCCTGGCTGGTGGGGGAGGGAAGCCCGCCGCTGCCCCCGGAGCTGCGCCCGCGGGCCCTGGCCTTGACCATCTTTTGCCGCCTTTTCCTGGCGGACCTTTTCCTCCACGGCGTGGGGGGCGGGCGCTACGATCGGGTGGCGGATCGGATTATTCAGGGTTTTTACGGGATAGAGCCGCCGCCTTACGCCGTGGTTTCCCTCACTCTGCACTTTTTGCCGGGCTACCCCGAGGGCGGAGTCGAGGAGTCGGCCAGCCGGGCGTACCGCTGGTGGGAGGCGGTGCGGCGGCTGCGCTTCAGCCCGGAGCGGTGCCTGGAGGAGCCGTGGACCCGGGGCTGGTGGACTGAGGAGGCGCGCCGGCGCGTGGCGGAGCTGGGCCGGCGCAAGGAGGAAGCCATCGCTCTCCTGCTTGCAGCCCAGAAGGCAGCGGAGAGGCGCCGGGCCGGGCGCACCCTGGCTGAGCTGGGGCGGGAGCTGCGGGAAGCGGCGGAGCCGGTGCTGGCGGCGGCGGAGGAGGAGTTGCGGCGGGCGGAGGCCCGCCTGGCCGAGGCCAAGGCAGCCGAGTACCGGGAGTATCCTTTCTGCTTCTACGAGCCGCCGGAGGTGGCAGCCCACCTCCCGCAGGAGTTA
>JASBVW010000338.1 GCA_029961005.1 Bacillota bacterium | reverse complement strand
CGGGAATAGGTATGGCCGAGAGGAGGGCCTGCGTGTAAGGGTGGAGGGGATGCCGGTACAGCTCCCGGCTGGGGGCCAGCTCTACCAGCTTGCCCAGGTACATCACGGCCACGCGGGTAGAGATGTGCCGCACCATAGACAGATCATGGGCAATGAAGAGATAGGTCAAACCCAGCTTCTCCTGCAGCTCCTCCAGCATGTTGACTATCTGGGCCTGAATAGAGACGTCCAGGGCCGAGATGGGTTCGTCGCAGACGAGGAACTCAGGTTCTACCGCCAGGGCGCGCGCCAGCCCAATTCTTTGCCGCTGCCCGCCGCTAAACTCGTGGGGAAAGCGGTTGGCGTGCTCGGGAGAGAGCCGCACCAGGCGGAGAAGCTCGTGGATACGCTCCCGCCGCTCGCTCCCCCGGGCCAGGCGGTGGATGTCCAGGGCCTCGCCGATGATGTCCGCCACTGTCATCCGCGGGTTGAGGGAAGAATAAGGATCCTGAAAGACGATCTGCATCCGCTTCCGCAGCGCCTTTAACCGCTGGGGCGGCAGAGCGAAGACATCTTCCCCGTCAAAGAGGACCTGGCCGGCGGTGGGCTCATACAACCGCAGGATGGTGCGCCCTACGGTGGTCTTGCCGCACCCGGACTCGCCCACCAGCCCCAGGGTCTCCCCCCGCTGCAGGGTAAAAGTGACGTCGTCTACCGCTTTCAGGATGGCCCGGCCGCGCCACAGCCCGCCGCCCACCGCAAAGTACTTCTTGAGGTGTCGCACTTCCAAAAGGGGCTCTGCTTTCATCAAACCGTCTGCTCCTTTCTCAACGCGGCCAGCGCAGCAGCGGCCAGGGGATGGTAGAGCCAGCAGGTGACAGTGTGCCCCGGTTCTACTTCCAACTCCGGGGGCTCCAGGCGCTGGCAGACGGCCATGGCTTGGGGGCAGCGGGGGTGGAAGCGGCACCCCGGCGGCGGCGCCAAAAGGTCCGGCGGCTGCCCCGGGATAGGCACCAGACGGCGTTTCTCCTCCGCATCCAGCCTGGGCACGGACTGGAGAAGCCCCTTGGTATACGGATGACAGGGGTTCCGGTAGAGGGCGCGGGTGCTCCCCGCCTCGGCCAGGCGGCCGGCGTACATCACCAGGAGGCGGCTGCACAGCCCGGCCACCACCCCCAGGTCGTGGGTGATGAGGATGATGGCCATCCCCAACCGCTGCTTCAGCTCCTTCAGCAGCTCGATGATCTGGGCCTGGATGGTCACATCCAGGGCCGTAGTCGGCTCATCCGCGATGAGCAGGCGCGGCTGGCAGGAAAGGGCCAGGGCGATCATGACCCGCTGGCGCATCCCGCCGCTGAGCTGGTGCGGATACTGGTTCAACCGCACCTCAGGGGAAGGAATGCCCACCAACCTCAACAGCTCCACCATCCTCTCCCGGGCGGCCCGGCCGCGCAGCCCCAGGTGCAGGGCCAGGGCCTCTCCGATCTGCTGTCCCACGGTCAGCACCGGGTTCAAGGAGGTCATGGGGTCTTGAAAGACC
>JASBVW010000027.1 GCA_029961005.1 Bacillota bacterium | reverse complement strand
AAACCCAGGGCAGCGGAGGTCTCCGGCTCAAAGGAGAGGGCGGCGTCGTTGAGGCGCAACTTCTCCAGGGCATCCCGCAGCTCCTCGTACTGGTTGCTCTCTACGGGGTAGAGCCCACTAAAGACCATGGGCAAAGCAGGGCGGTAACCCGGCAAGGGAGCGGACGCCGGCCGGTCCCGCGAGGTGATGGTCTCCCCTACCCGGGTATCCCGGACATTCTTGATCTCGGCGATGACGCACCCCACCTCACCGGCGGACAGGGCGGGAACGGGCTCCAGCCCGGGCCGGAACACGCCCAGCTCGGAGACTTGATACTCTTTCCCCGCGGCCATCAAGCGGATCCACTCCCCTACCCGGAGCGCCCCCTCCACGATCCGCACGTAGGCCACCACTCCCCGGTAAGGATCGTAGTGGGAGTCAAAGATCAAAGCCCGCAGCGGGGCGGAGGCATCCCCCTTGGGCGGTGGAATGCGCGCCACCACTGCCTCCAAGACCTCTCGGGTCCCCTGGCCGGTCTTGGCGCTGGTCAGAATGGCCTCCTCCGGATCCAGGCCGAGCTCCGCCAGCTCACGCTTTACCCTCTCCGGGTCGGCGTTGGGGAGGTCGATCTTGTTAATCACCGGGATGATGGTCAGATCGTGCTCGAGGGCCAGGTAGAGGTTGGCCAGCGTTTGGGCCTCCACCCCCTGGCTGGCGTCCACCACCAGCAGCGCCCCTTCGCAGGCCGCCAGGGCCCGCGAGACCTCGTAGTTAAAGTCCACATGCCCCGGGGTGTCGATGAGATTGAGAATGTATTCCTCCCCCGCCAGGGAGCGATAGGAGAGCCGCACC
The DNA here is from genome assembly GCA_029961005.1 of Bacillota bacterium. Classification (GTDB taxonomy): domain Bacteria; phylum Bacillota; class UBA5301; order JASBVW01; family JASBVW01; genus JASBVW01. The sequence goes on along the minus strand of JASBVW010000027.1, from coordinate 9,626 downwards.
GCTTGGGCTTTGATGGTGATTCCGCGCTCCCGCTCCAGGTCCATCTGGTCCAGCACCTGCTCCACCATCTGGCGCGGCGGAATGGTCCCGGTAAACTCCAGCAGCCGGTCGGCCAGCGTGGACTTGCCGTGGTCAATATGAGCGATGATGCAAAAGTTGCGGATCCTCTGCTGGAGAGCCACTTCTGACCCCTTTCCTTTACCCGTCCTATTATAGCACCGGAGCGCTCAAAGGGAAAGGGCCGGGAAACCCGGAAGGAGAGCCTGCCAGAGGAGCAACACCGTGAGGGCGATGATGAAGAGGGCTGTCGCCCAGACGACGAGATTATAAAGCGGTCCGTTGACGTGTTCGCCCATGAGCCGTCGGTTATTGACCAGCTTCAGCATGAAGACGAGGATGATCGGCAACAGAAAGCCGTTCACGTTCTGAGCGAAGAGCATCACTTTGACCAGCGACAGCCCCGGGAAGAGGGTCAAAAGCGCTCCGCTGCCCAAAATGGCTGTAAAGAGGCCAAAGAAGACCGGGGCCTCCCGCCAGGAGCGGTCTACGCTGCGCTCGAAGCCGAAGGCTTCGCTGATGGCATAGGCGGTGGAGAGGGGAAGGATGGCCGCCGCCAAAGCAGAGGCCCCAAAAAGGCCCACCGCGAAGAGCACGGCAGCATACCGGCCGGCCAGCGGTTCCAGGGCTGCCGCCACATCGCCGGCGGTCTCGATGCGCACCCCTCGGGCAAAGAGGGTTCCCGCCGCGCTGACGATGATGAAAAAAGCCACCAAATCCGACCAGAGGGAGCCGAGCAACACGTCCCACCGCTCGTACTTCAGGTCCTGCGTGCCCAGCCCCTTATCTACCACAGAAGCCTGCAGGTAGAACTGCATCCAGGGCGTAATGGTGGTCCCCACCATAGCCACGAAGAGCAACAGAAAATCCGGCTCCAGGCGGAAGGTGGGGATGAAGACGTGCCGCACCACCTCCGACCAATCCGGCTTGCACAGAAACCCCGAGACGATGTACGTGAGGAAGGAGAGCGAGAGCACCAGGAAGATCCGCTCCAACCCCCGGTAGGAGCGGGCCACCACCGCCCACCAGATGAGGAGGGCCATCAGGGGTACCGTAAGGTACCGGGAGAGGTGGAAGATCTCTAAAGCCGCCGCCATGCCCGCGAATTCCGAAGCCGTCACCGCCAGGTTGGCGATCAACAGCGTAGACATGGCTACAAAAGCCCACTTGACGCCAAACTCCTCGCGGATCAGGTCGGCCAGCCCGCGCCCGGTCACCGCCCCCATCCGGGCCGCCATCTCCTGGATGACCGCCAAGCTGATGGTGATCAAGATCAAGGCCCAGAGCAGGTCATACCCGTAATGGGCTCCCACCGTGGCGTAGGTGGCGATGCCCCCGGCGTCGTTGTCGGCGTTGGCCGTGACCAGCCCTGGCCCCACAATAGAAAGAAAGAGGACCAGCCGGCGCACCCTGCGGCTCCGCCACCAGCCCCGCAGGCGTTCCGACAGCCCGGCGACCAGGCGCCCGACGGCTTGAAAGCCCGCCCTGCCTCCCATCCTCTCACCCCCTACCTCCCCGCCGCCGGCGGGGCCGGGCAAAGAGGTCGTCCACGGCATCGGGGAGAGAAACCACCCCCACCAGCCTCCCCTCCTCGTCCAGCACGGGCAGGGCGAGGAGGTCGTATTTGGCCAGGAGGTCCCTCACCTTTTCTCTCCCGTCGTCTTTGTGCACGGCGATGACGTGGCGGTTCATGATCTCGCCCAGGGGCCTTTCGGGAGCAGCGATGACCAGATCCCGCAGCGAGACGATGCCTAAAAGCTTCCGCCCCTCGTCCACCACGTACAGGTAGTAGGCCACCTCGGGGTCGGGCTGCAGGCGGCGCAGGGTTTCGATGGTCTCCTGGGCGGTCTGCGTATCCAAAAAACAGAGCAGCTCCGTGCTCATCAGGCGCCAGGCGGTGTTCTCGTCGTACTCCAGGATTTTGCGGACCTCCTGGGCCTCTTCCGCCTCCATGGCGTTCAACAGCTCCTCTGCCCGGTCCTGCCTCAGCTCGCTCAGGATGTCGGCCGCCTCGTCAGCCGGTAGGGACTCCAAGAGGTCTGAGGCCTTCTCCCGCTCCAGGTGGGCCAGGATGCTGGCGCGCACGTCCGGCCCCACCTCGGTCAAGACCTCAGCCGCCACGTCTTCCTCCAGGGCGTCCAGCAAGGCAGAGCGCGCCCGCGCATTCAGGGCCTCTACGATATCGGCCAGGTCGGCCGGGCGCAGCTTGGCCAGCCGGGCGTAGGGCACCCCCAGCCGCAGCTGGCCCATGCCCTCCACGTCGATGTGCTCCACGTCCTGCCACTTGATCAGGGTATCGGGGACGGCGCGGCGCAGGCGGTTTTCCAGCCAGATGACCAGCGGCCGCAGACCCAGGCGGCGCAGCAGGCCGCGCAGCCCTACATCTACGGCCACGAGCCGCAACTGGCCGGCGATCTCGCTGAACTTGACGTCGTTGACGCGCACCACCTTAAGGCCGTGCAGGTCCACGATCTGCTTATCAAAAAGGGCGCGCCGGACGGGCAGCAAAGAGGTGACAGGGACCTCGGGGGCCTCCTCGGCACTGGTGGAGAGGGAGAGATACTCGCGCACCAGGACCTGAACCGCGCTCCAGGCAATGGTGCGGCGCCGTCCGCTCTGAGCCTGCACCTCCAAGGCCACCAGCGGAGGTAATTCCTCATCCGGGCGCACGTAGAGCTCCACCACGCGCCCTACGCGTTGGCCGCGGTTGTCAATCACCGTCTTTTCCAGCAGCCTGCTGGCATGGATCTCCGGCACGATAGCCGCCAAGGCCATCACCTCCCGCCCGGCCGGGCTTGTTGGGGCCCGTCACTCCGCCCCGCCGCCCCTTTTCTTCCGGCTTTGCAACCCCAGGCGCCACAGCTCCTTGACCTCTTCGGAGCGGAGGAGCAGCACCCCCGCGGCGTAGACCACTACCCCCGCCACAATGGCCAGCCCCACCTGCAGCAAGCGGCCGGCTCCGGAAGCCAAGTCCACCCGCAGCCCCACCTCGCGGGCCACCAGGCTGCTGATCAGGGCCATGACCAGGGAGGCCCCCAGGCTGCGGGCGGTGCTGGCAGCCAATCTCCTCCCTCCCAGCGGGCCCAGCTTGCGCCGCAGGAGAAACAGGAGGGCAGCCAGGTTAAAGAAGCTGGTCAGAGAGAAGGCCAGGGCCAGGCCCCCGTGCCCGAGCCGGGTGACGTGCAGGAAGAAGAGGTTGAGGGCGATGTTGAGGGCCACCGTAGCCGCCCCTACCCGCAGGGGGGTCAGGGTATCCTGCAGCGAGTAGAAGGCCCGCGTCAGGATTTGAACGCCGGATTGGGGAAAGAGCCCCAGGGCGAAGTACATCAAGGCCACCGCCGTAGCCCGCGTATCCTCGGGGCCAAACTGCCCCGTCTGGTAGAGGAGGCGGACGATGGGCTCCGCCAGGGCCAAAAGCCCCAGGGAGGAGGGAATGGTAATGAAGAGCGTCAGGCGCAACCCGGCCAGGGCGGTCGCTGTAAAATTCTCCTTCTCCCCCCGGGCCACCTGCCGGGTGAGGGTGGGAAAGATGGCGGTAGAAATGGCCATAGCAAAGACCCCCAGCGGGAGCTGCATCAACCGGTTGGCTAGGCGGAGCGCCGTGATACTGCCCTCGGCCAACCCGGAGGCCAGGTTCTGGTTGACCAGGAGGTTGATCTGCACCACCGAGAGGCCCACAATCGAGGGAAGCATCAGCCGGAACATCTTCTGCATCCCGGGATGGCGCAGGTCAATCTGCCACCGGTATCGCCCGGCCCGGCGCCAGACGCCCAGCCATTGCAGGGCGAAGTTGGACCAAGCCCCGGCCACCACGCCCAAAGCCATCCCTACGATGCCGATCCGGGGGCCCAAGAGGTACGCGCCCAGGATAATAAAGATGTTGTAAACAATGGGGCCAAGCGCGGGAAGGGTGAAGTGCTGGTAGGAGTTGAGCACCCCCATGCCCAGCCCTGCCAGGGCCGTGAAGAAAACGGCCGGGAACATGATCCGCATCAGGTAAACCAAGAGGCGCAGCTGTTCCCCGGCAAACTTGTAGGCCACCAACGGCGCCAGGAGGGGAGCAAAAAGGATGCCCAGCACCGTAAAGCCCAGCAGAAGGAGGACCACCAGGTTGAGGAAGCTGCTGGCCACCCGCCACGCCTCCTCTTCCTCCCCCCGGGCCAGGTACTCGGTAAAGACGGGGATAAAAGCCGCGCTCAGGGCGCCGCCCACCAGCAGATAATACATCAGGTCCGGCACCGCAAAGGCGGCAAAGAAAGCATCCGTCACCTGCGTCCGGCCGAAGATGTCCCCTACTGCCCGTTCCCGGATAAAGCCCAAAATCCGGCTGGCCAGGATGGCCGCCATCAGGAGGCCGGCCGCCCGGGCCACCCTCGCCTGTCCCTGCCGTTCAGTCATAATGCTCTTCTATTCGTCTCTGGCCAGATAAATCCTCTTCCTCTCTAGCGCAACCCGCGGCGCACCAGCGGCGGAGTTCGCTCCTCCACCAGTTCCTTCACCACCGCCGCCAAAACATCAGCCAGGAGCCGGGCTGAATGAAGGGCCTCCTCTTTGGTGTTGTAGTGATCGCCGATCTCCAGCAACAGGGCCCCTCTATGGAGATCCTGGTTAAAGGGCCATTCGCGCACGATGGTCCCCCGGTAAAGCCCGGGGTACATCTCCTCCATCCTGGCCTGCAAGCGCCGGGCCAAGGCCAGATTGTCCTGCCAGTGGGGGTTGGAGAAGCCAGGGCGGCCGCGCCCTACAATAATAGAGATGCGGGCCGCGTGGCGCCCCCCTACCGTGGCTGTAATAGCCTCCTGAGACGGTTCCTCCAAACCATCCCGGTGCAAGTCCAAGACCAGGACCAAGGAGGGGTACTTCTCCAGCACCTCTCTCAGGCTGCGCCGGGAGTTGATGTAGGCGTGGCGAAAGACGGGGTAATCGTGGACCCGGCGCACGTGCACCACCGGAATGCGGTGCACTTCAGAGAGCCGCTTGGCCACCTCGCCCCCCACGGAGATCATGCCGTCGGCTCTGCCCCAAGCGTAATCTCCCTCAAAATACTGGCGGGGATCGCGGTGCACGCCCGGGCCGTGATAAGTTTCCGAGCTGTGGGTGTGATAAATGGCCACCAAAGGCTGATAGCCCCAAGAAGAGCGGGGGGTGGCTACCTCCCGCTCCAGAGGGGTCACCCGGGCGCCCGGGGAGGCTGGCGAGGTCTCCGCCTCCGGCGGCTGTCCCGCCACCTCTCCCTCCATCCCGGGGGCTTCCCCCGGCGCCTCCGCCGGTACAGAGGTGGAACCTCCTTCACCGGCTAAAGACATCTCTGCCATTAACTCCTCCTCCCGGGTGAAGCCGGGCCAGCCGGTGTAAAAAAAGGTGCGCGGATCTCCCAAATCAAAACAAGTCAACGTCTTGAGCAGGCCGCGGGTCCAGGCGCGCACCTCCTCCTGCTGGCTGGACCCACTCGACCACTGCGCCAAGGCCGCCACGGCTTCCTGTACCACCCTCCGGGGAGCCTCCCGGTCGCTGCGCAGGTAAAAGACGGTGGCCGGCACGACCACCGCTTCACTCCACCGGCGAAGCTGTACACTGCTGTGGTATAAGAAAGAGGCGGCCCGCCGCCAGCCTTCTCCCGCCCCCCCAGTCCACCACACCGCCAGCAGGAGGCCCAGACAGAGGAAAAGGGCCGCCACCCTTCTCCCGCCGCCCACCCTCACTTTGATTCCCCGGCCAGTGGAGGCCTGTCCCTCCCGAAGAGGCCGCCCTGGCCGCCCCACCCAAGCGTGTTTAGGCCGGTAAGCCCTCCGGGGCCAGTACAGCCTCCGTGCGCGCAGCCAGTGCCCCAAGCTTCGGTACAGCCTCCGACAGTAAAACCTCCAGGCTTGGCTCATCCACTCCTCACGCCCCGTCCCGCACTCCCTCTCCCCCTTAAGCAAAGAAAATCCTATGCAGGGGAGAGAGTTTTTATACCGGCAGGAAAAGGCTGCTGCCTCTTGAATTGCCTTGAATATGAGCCGCGCTGTCACGGTGGACCTCAAGCTCTGGGCTGCCCTACGCCAAAAGATACGCCGGGGGGAAGTGGCCCCTGTCTATCTTTTGGAAGGGCCGGAGCGCTTCCTCAAAGACCAGCTGATTCGCACGCTGGAAGAGACCCTGGCCACCCGGGGCACGGTCTGCTGCGAGCGGCTGGAAGGTGGGGCCCTGGAACCGGAACGGCTCTCCGAGGCTCTCCTCGCCAGTTCCATCTTCGATCCGGTAAAATTGGTCCTCCTCGAGGATCTGCCGCGCTTGTCCGCCGCTCTGGACGAGCGGCTGGCCGCTTTAATCCCACGGCTACCCCCTTCTCACTACCTGGTCCTGCTGGACGATCTACCCGCCCAGCGAGGAGAAAAAAAAGCCCGCAGCAGATCAGCCGCAGAGCAACGGGGGGAGCGGCTCTTCTTCCGCCACCTCTATGAACGGGAAGCCATCGCCTGGCTGGCAGAACAGGCGCATCTTGACGGCTTTCTGCTCTCGGAGGAAGTCGCCGCGGAGATGGTCGCCCGGGTAGGCACGGACCTGGGCCGGCTAAGGCGCGAACTGGATAAACTGGAGACCTTCCTGGGCCAGGAGAAGAAGGCCATTCTGCTGGAGCACGTGGAAAAAGCCACCGGCCACAGCGTCTCCCGCACCATCTTCGCCCTGGTAGACGCCCTCGGAGACGGGAACGGTCCCCAAGCCCTGGACCTGGCCCGGGCACTCTTCGCCCAAGGGGAGTCGCCGGTGTACCTCCTTAGCCTGCTTGCCCGCCAGTTCTATCACCTGCTGCTGACCCGAGCCGGGCAAAAGGCCGGGCTGAGGGAAGAGGAGCTGGCCGCTTTTTTGGGCCATCCCGCGCCTTTTCTCTTGCGGCGCTACCTGGAGCAGGTCCGCCACTTCCCGGCCTCCTACTTAGAGCAAGCTCTCACCCTGGTCTGCCGCTCGGAGTACCGGATTAAAGCCGGCCTCGCCCCTTTACCGGAAGAAGAGGTCTACACCCTCCTCTCCCTCCTGGCCACTGCCTCCCCTTTCTCCCCTCCTCCCAGGCCCGCTGACCGGAGGGAAAAGGGTAAAAAATAGACGGCCTCCCCTCTGGACAGGCCGTACAAAGAGAGACCAAGACAGGCAAATCCACCTCGGCCTCTTTTTGCTTTGCTCCTCAGGCGTGGGCCAGTTTGGCCACCCTCCGCGCCAGGCGGGCTTTCAACCGGGCCGCCTTGTTCCTGTGAATTACCCCCTGAGCAGCGATCTTGTCCGCGTGGCTGGCCATCTCGTTGTAGAGCAACTGAGCCCCCGCCGCATCCCCTTCGGCCAACTTCTGGTGAATCTTTTTCACCGCCGTCTTCAGGGCTGAGCGCTTCTGCACGTTGAGCCGCCGCCGCTCTTCCGCCTTGCGCGCCCGCTTCAGGGCTGACTTGGTGTTGGCCACACTTTCACCTCCTCCGGCGACAAAGCCATTTTACCACAAGCCTTCCCCTCCTGTAAACCCCGCATACTTTCTCCTCCCGGAGAGATACTTCCCTTGGAAAAGTCAAAGGCTGGAGGTGCGGCCGTGGAAGAAGAGAAGCGGCACCTAAATCAGGAAATTCTTCAGGACGCCCTGTTCGAACACTACAGCGTCCGCACCGACCTGGCCATGGAAGCGGTAGAAGTGGTGCGCTCTCAAACCGGCCGCGAGGTGGACGGGGCGACGGTCCAGGTAGAGGAGGGGCCTCACGCCAAGATCACCCGCATGTCCATCCTGACCGCCGCCGCCTCTCGCCAGTTAGGCAAGATGCCCGGCCACTATTCCACCATCGAAGCCCCCGCGCTCCGGGAGCGCAGCCGCGATCTGAAAAAAGAGATCGCCCAGCTTTTGGCGCAGGAACTCTCGCGCTTTCTGAACCGGTTGAAGCCCCAGGACACCGTCCTCGTCGTCGGCCTGGGCAACTGGAACGCCACCCCGGACGCGCTGGGACCGCGGGTCGTCCGGCACCTTTTGGTCACGCGCCACCTCTTCGCCCAACCTGCCCTGGCCGAGTTGCGCCAGGGGCTGCGCCCGGTGGCAGCCCTCTCACCGGGGGTCTTAGGCATCACCGGCATTGAGACGGGCGAGATAGTACTGGGGGTGGTGCAGAAGATCAGGCCGGCCATGGTGATCGCCGTAGACGCCCTGGCGGCCCGGGAGACGGGGCGCCTCTGCACCACCATCCAACTGGCCGACTCGGGCATCAACCCTGGGTCAGGCTTGGGCAACCGCCGGGTGGGCATCACCCCCGAGACGCTGGGCGTCCCCGTCCTGGCGATCGGGGTGCCGACCGTGGTCCACGCAGTGACCATCGTCAGCGACGCCCTGGACCTCCTCCAGCCGGCTCAAGCGGCCCCAGGCCAGCAGAAAAAGGCGCTCATCAACGAACTCCTCTCCCCCCACCTGGGCACCTTGGTGGTCACGCCCAAGGAGATCGACGTCTTTATTGAAGACGTAGCCCAGACCGTAGCCGGCGGCCTTAATACGGCTCTCCACCCCGGGATCGGGCTGGAAGACGCCCTGGCGTACCTTCAATGAACAAAAGTCCTGATCCACCACCTTCCGCCCACCGTGACGGCAGTGACCGCCCCCGCCTGATCGGTGCGCAGCACGGCCACGCCCAAGGCGCGCAGCGCCTCCACTACTTTCCCATGGGGGTGTCCGAAGGCATTCCTGCCTACAGAGATCACCGCCCAGCGCGGCCCGGCCGCCTCCCAAAGCGGTTGATACCAGGCGTCCCGGCTGCCGTGATGGGGCGCCTTGAGGAGCTCCGCGCGGAGGCCGGCCCCTTTCTGGGCGACCAGGCGTTCCTGGACCGCCGCCGGCAGATCGCTCAAGCAGAGCAGGCTCGCTCGGCGGTAGACGACCCTGACTGCCAAGGCAGAGGCGTTGGGATCTGCGCCCCCGGCAAGGCCAGGGAGCGGAGAGAGCACCTCCAACCTCAGGCCGCGGCCCAGCTGCCAGCAGTCGCCGGCCTGCAGCCGGACCAGGGCCTGCACCCGCCCCCGCCTTTGGAGCTCCTCTACCTCCCGCCTCAGGGCGTCCTCGCCTTCCAGAAGCCCTTCCGGCACCCCTAGGCGCCGGATCACCGCCCTCTCGGCTACCCACCTCAGGCCCCCCGCGTGGTCGGCGTGGGCGTGGGTGAGGAGGACCAGATCTAAAGCTCTGACCCCTTTCCAGCGCAGAAAAGGCACCACCACCCGCTCAGCCGCGCTCGCTCCGCCCAGCTGCCCCCGCCCAGGCCCCGCGTCGATCAGGATGTGCCGCCACCCCGGCACCTGGAGATAGATGGCGTCCCCCTGCCCTACAGCAAGGAAGGTGGCCTCCAGCAGCGGGGAGTACGCCCGCGCTACCGCTCCCACTGCCGCCGCGCTTAAGACCGCGCAGGCCAAGGCCCAAGCCCGCCGGCGGCAGAGCCTCTGCCGGGCGGGAAAGGGATAAGGCCGCAGAGAGTCGCATCCCCACTCCAGTCCCCCGTAATAGCAGGCCACCAGCCACCAAGGTAGGCCGGGCTTACCTGCACCGGTACGGCATTGCTGCTGACTAACGGCGGGTAAAA
>JASBVW010000337.1 GCA_029961005.1 Bacillota bacterium | reverse complement strand
GGACGTGCAGGCCCAGGAGTACCTCTTGGCGGTGGCCGAGCACTACCGGGCTGGCTTCTTGCGGGGCTACCTGCAGCGCGAAGCCGACCTGCTCAACCTGCAGGCGGTTCTCCGGGCGGCTCAGATGGGCTGGGAGGCCTCCACCCTGCGGCGGGCGCTCTTGCCGGGGGGCGCTCTGCCCTGCGCCAAGCTGATAGAAGCTCTGGAGACCGCCCCCCGCTCCCTCCTCGCCCTGACAGCGGGGACGGAGTACCAGGGAGTGGTGGAGGAAGGGGTGCGCGCTTTGGAGCAAGCGGGGCAGCTGGGGCGTTTTGCGCTGCTCCGGGAAAACTTCCTGCACAGTTACGTGCGGGCGGCGCGCCACGTGGCCTTCGGCTACGTGCCGGTGCTGGCCTACGCCCTGGCCAAGGAGCGCGAAGGGCGGCTTTTGCGCCTGGTCTTTACCGCCAAGCTGCAGGCCCTTCCGCTTGAAAAGATCGCAGAAAGGTTAGATGCCCTATGTCCAGGATCGCGGTCATCGGCGATCAAAATTCCATCTTGGGCTTTCGGGCCCTCGGGATCGATACCTTCCCGGTTCGGGATGTGAGCTCCGGCGCCGCCGCGCTGCGGCGCCTGGTCGGCCAGGGGTATGCCCTCATCTACGTAGTGGAGGACGTAGCGGCCGGCATGCTGGAGGTCATAGCCGAGTACGCCAGCCGCCCCTTGCCGGCCATCGTGCTCATCCCCGGGCACCGGGGATCGCTGGGCATCGGCATGTCCAAAGTGCGGCGGGCAGCCGAGAAGGCCATCGGCGCGGATATCATCTTCGGGAAAGAGGGTAAGTGAGCATGGCGGAGGGACGCATCATTAAAGTAGCCGGCCCGCTGGTGGTGGCCGAAGGAATGGCCGACGCCAACATGTACGACGTCTGCCGGGTCAGCGAGGCCAAGCTCATCGGCGAGATCATCGAGCTGCGGGGTGGCCGGGCCTCCATTCAGGTCTACGAGGAGACCACCGGCCTGGGGCCGGGAGAACCGGTCTATACCACGGGTGAACCCCTGAGTGTGGAGCTGGGGCCGGGGCTCATTGAATCCATCTTTGACGGCATCCAGCGGCCGCTCAACATCCTGCGGGAAAAGGTGGGAGACCGCATCCGCCGCGGGGTGGAGGCCCCGGCCCTGGACCGGGAGCGAAAGTGGCACTTCCGGCCGCGGGCCAAGGCGGGAGATCAGGTGGTCGGGGGCGACATCCTGGGGGTAGTGCAGGAGACCACCCTGGTGGAGCACCGGATCATGGACCCGCCCGGCCTGAGCGGCACCCTGGAATTCATCGCCCCGGAGGGCCAGTACACGGTGGCGGACGAGATCGCCCGCCTCCGCACCGCCGGTGGGGTGCAACCCCTGACCATGCTGCAGCGCTGGCCCGTGCGGCGCAGCCGCCCCTACCGGGAGAAGTTGGCTCCCAGCGAGCCCATGGTTACCGGCCAGCGCATCATCGACACCCTCTTTCCGGTGGCTAAAGGAGGGACGGCCTGCATCCCGGGTCCCT
>JASBVW010000026.1 GCA_029961005.1 Bacillota bacterium | reverse complement strand
TATAATAATCTTCGCTGAAGCGTGCGCCTATAGCTCAGCGGATCAGAGCGCCGGCCTCCGGAGCCGGGTGCGGGGGTTCGAGTCCCTCTAGGCGCACCAGATTTTGCCTAGCCAGGCGGGGCTTTTACCCCGCCTTGCTTGTATACGGAACCGGAGGATCGGGATCACCAAGGGGAGGGGCTACCATGGCGCAGGAACTGCCGCCGGAAGAGGAGAAGTTTGCCGCAGAGGGCCTGACGTTTGACGACGTGCTACTCATCCCTGGCCGCTCGGACGTCTTGCCCCGGGAGGTGGACACCTCCACCTGGGTGACCAGGCGCATTCGCCTGAACATCCCGTTGCTCAGCGCGGCCATGGACACGGTGACCGAGGCGCGGATGGCCATCGCCTTAGCCCGGGAGGGGGGGCTGGGGGTCATCCACAAGAACATGAGTATCGAGGCCCAGGCTTCGGAAGTAGACAAAGTTAAGCGGTCGGAGAGCGGAATCATCGTCGACCCCATCTTTTTGTCTCCTGAGCACAGTTTGCGCGATGCCCTGGCCTTGATGGAGCGCTACCACATCTCGGGCGTCCCCATTACCCAGGAGGGCAAGTTAGTGGGGATCCTGACCAACCGCGACCTGAAGTTTGAAGACAATCTAGATCAACCCATTAGTGCCGTCATGACCAAGGAACGCCTCATCACTGCCCGGGTAGGTACCACCCTGGACGAGGCGCGGCGCATCCTCCACCAGCACCGGATCGAGAAACTCCCTTTGATCGACGAGGAAGGAAACCTCAAAGGGCTGATCACCATCAAGGACATCGAAAAGGCGCGGCAGTACCCCAACGCGGCTAAGGACGAAAAGGGGCGGTTGCGCGCGGCGGCCGCCGTAGGGGTGGGCCCCGATTACCTGGACCGCGCGGCTGCCCTGGTCGAAGCGGGAGTGGACCTGTTGGTGGTTGATACGGCCCACGGCCATTCGGTGCGGGTCTTGAAGGCGGTGGAGAAGCTCAAGGAGCACTTCCCGGATGTGGAGGTGATGGCGGGCAACGTGGCCACGGCGGAAGGGGCGCGGGATCTGATCGCCGCCGGGGCGGACGCCATCAAGGTAGGCATAGGCCCCGGTTCCATCTGCACTACCCGCGTCATTGCCGGGGTCGGGGTGCCGCAGATCACCGCCATCTACCAATGTGCGCGGGAGGCGGCCCCGCGCGGCATTCCGGTGATAGCCGACGGCGGAATCAAGTACTCCGGGGACATCACCAAGGCCATCGCCAGTGGGGCGGATGCGGTCATGATCGGCAATTTGTTTGCGGGGACGGAGGAGAGCCCCGGGGAGACCGAGATCTACCAGGGGCGCAGTTACAAGGTCTACCGCGGGATGGGCTCTCTCGGCGCCATGAAGGAAGGAAGCAAGGACCGCTATTTTCAAGAGGAGGGCGGCAAACTGGTTCCGGAAGGCATTGAAGGTCGCGTGCCGTATAAAGGGCCTCTGGCTGAGACCGTCTTCCAACTGATCGGTGGGCTCAGGGCAGGCATGGGCTACTGCGGGGTGCGCAACCTGCAGGAGCTGAAGACCAAAACCAGGTTCATCCGCATCACCGGGGCGGGGTTGAGAGAGAGCCATCCTCACGACGTGCAGATCACTAAAGAGGCGCCTAACTACAGCGTCTAAGTCCGGTGACTTCCGTGTCTTGCCCTGCTCCTGCTTCTCCGCCCGGCTTGCGCTGGCACCTCTTTGACCTGGTGTTGATCATCTTTCTGGCTCTCTTGCTCGTCCCGGGGCTGGTCTACGCTCTGCTGGGGCACCTCGGGGAGAAGAGCTGGGCTGTACTGGCCGTCACCTACGCCCAGGAGTTCTCGCTGGCCCTGCTTACCTTAGGCTCTCTGAAGTATGGTTATCAGGTCCGGGCGCAAATCATCGGCCTGGAAAGGCGGGATTGGCCCCGGCAGGTGGGCTGGGGCCTGCTCTTCGGCGTAGGGCTAGTGGCTATCAACGCCCTGGGGACAGAGCTGGGAGTGGCCCTCTTTCGCTTGCTCTTGCCTCCGCCTGAGTTCGAGCGCATCATGGGTTGGGAGAGAGAGGCCCTGGCCTCGTTTTTGCCCGGGCGGCAGCCTCCTTTGCTGCTCGCCCTTACCTTTACTTTGATTGTGGTGGTGGCTCCTTTCGCGGAAGAGGTCTTCTTCCGCGGCTTCTCTTTTACCGCTCTTCGGGACCGTTGGGGTCCGGCTGCGGCCCTCTGGGGCACTGCTTTTCTCTTCGCTCTGGTCCACAGCTACCTGATCCAGTTTTTGCCTCTTTTCTTGGTGGGCGCAGCCCTGGCCTGGCAGCGCCGGGCTGGCTTTTCCCTGCTCTCGTGTATAGTGGCCCATGGAGTGCTGAACGGGGTGGTTTTTCTCTTGGCGGTGGCTTTTCCCGCCCCTTGAAGCCCTGGCGGCGGGCGGAGGAAAAGGAAGAAGGGGAGGATTGGCGAAATCAACCCTAAAAAGGGAGAGGTTTTCAGCCGAAAGATCATACAGGGGCTGGAGTCCCCAAGCGAGAGGGGTAAGGGCAATGGCCGACTTTCCAGTGGTGATCTTTCGCCTGGGCCAGGCGGAGTACGCGGTCACCTTAGACCAGGTGCAGGAGATCATTAACGTCTCGGAGATCGCCCGCGTCCCCCACGCGCCCCCTTACGTGCTGGGCGTGCTCAACCTCCGGGGGCGCATCCTTCCGGTCATCGACTTAAAGAAGCGCCTCAACCTGGGCCGGACGGAGATCGGGGAGAGTTCGCGCATTGTGGTGGCAAAGGTGGACGATGTGGTGGTAGGCCTGCTGGTGGACTTTGTGTTAGAGACCACTTCTCTGCGGGAGTCCGACGTAGAGAGCGCGGTGGTAGGGCTCGGAGCGGCCCGGGGGCGCGAGTTTATCCAGGGCATTGTCAAATACCAGGAGCGGCTCTTGACCCTGCTCGACCTGGGAAAGGTGCTGGAGCGTTCTTCTGAGCAGGAGAAGGATGCTGCGCGGCAGGCGGGCTAAAAAGCAGGTGCTGGGGGCGCGGCTTCCCCGGGGAGGAGGTCGGAGAGAAGCATGGATATGTCGCAGTATCTGGGCGTCTTTTTGGACGAGACGCGAGAGCACATTCAGGCTATGAATGACGGCCTTTTGGCCTTGGAAGGGAATCCAGAGGACCAGGATTCGCTGGAGAAGATCTTTCGCGCGGCTCATACCCTGAAAGGGATGTCGGCCACCATGGGCTTCAACGACCTGGCTGAGCTGACCCATGCCATGGAAAGCCTCCTGGATAAACTCCGGAAGAAAGAACTGGCCGTCACCTCAGACTTGATGGATCTCATCTTCCAGTGCGTAGATGCCCTGGAGACCCTCACCGAGGAGATTGCCGCCGGGGTACAGGAGCGGAGTTCGGTGGCAGAGCTGATTGCCCGGCTGCACGAGCACGGGGAGAAGGGAGGGCGCGCCCCTGTGCGCCGCCCGGCGGGGAAGGCCCCTGCCTCTGAAGAGAAGGGCGAGCGCGAGGGCGGTGCCGCTTTGGTATTGGATGAGAAAGAGAAGGCGCGCATTCTCGAGGCCCAGGGCAAAGGTCTGAAAGCCTATCTGGTCAGGGTGGAACTGGAGAAGGAGTGCCTGCTCAAGTCGGCCCGCGTCTTTTTAATTCTGCGCAACCTGGAAGAGCGCGGCCAGGTGCTACGCACAGATCCGCCCGTGGAGGACCTGGAGAGCGAGCGGTTTGAACTGGCTTTTTCGGTGGTCTACCTTGCTCCGTTGGGCCCGGAGGAGATCACTCGCTTCCTGCAAAGCATCGCTGAGGTAGAAAAAGTGGAAGTTTCTCCTTTAGCCGAAGAGTTGACGGCGGAATCCTCCTTCCGGGCGGAGGCGGCCGCTGCTGGTTTAAGCCCTGCGGCTCCGGGAGAGGGCAAAAGACCGGCCGGAGGGCAGGGCGGGGTGCGCAACGCCGTCCATCAAACGGTGAGGGTGGATATTGAGAAGCTGGATGCCCTCATGAACCTGGTGGGTGAGCTGGTCATCAACCGCAGCCGCTTGGCCCAGATCGGCGTGACCGCCCGGGTAGCGGTCCTGAACGAGACCATCGAAGAGCTGGCCCGCATCACCACCGATTTGCAGGCGCTGGTGATGAAGGCGCGCATGGTGCCGATCGAGCAGGTCTTTAGCCGCTTTCCCCGCATGGTGCGCGATCTTTCGCGGGAGTTGGGTAAAAAGGTCAACCTGGTCATTGAAGGCGGCGAGACCGAGCTGGACCGCACGGTGGTGGATGAGATCGGCGATCCCCTGATCCACCTCTTGCGCAATGCCGTCGACCACGGCATCGAGACCCCTGAAGAGCGCAGAAAGGCCGGCAAGCCAGAGGAAGGGACGGTGCGCCTGACGGCCCGGCACGAGGGGAATCAGGTGGTGGTGGAGGTCCAGGACGACGGAAGGGGCATAGACCTGGCCAAGATCAAGGAGAAAGCCATTCAGATGGGGTTGGTGACCGAAGAAGAAGCGGCGACCCTGTCGCAGCGGCAGCTGATGAACTTTATCTTTCGGCCCGGCTTCACCACCGCCGGCCGGGTTACCGACGTCTCCGGCCGGGGAGTAGGGCTGGACGTGGTGGCGACCACCGTTCAGGCCCTGAATGGGACGGTGAATTTGGAGAGCGAGCCCGGGCGCGGTTCTCGTTTCGTGATCAAGTTGCCGCTCACCCTGGCCATCATCCAGACCCTCCTGGTGGGGCTGGGCCAGCGCGAGGTCTACGCCATTCCGCTGGAGAATATCGAAGAGATCGTGAAGATCAAGGAAAAAACGGTGCAAATGATCCAAAACCAGGAATATCTCCTCTTCCGCGGTCAGGTAATCCCCATTTTGCGCCTGGCGGAACTCTTTGCCACCCCGGACGCCGCTGCGCGCGGCGAAGAATGCAACGTGGTAGTCATCAGGAGCGGCGGCCACCGGATTGGAGTGGTGGTGGATCACCTCATCGGACAGCAGGAGATCGTCATCAAACCGCTGGGCTCCTTGCTCAGCGATGTGCGCTTCTTCGCCGGTGCTACCATCCTGGGCGACGGCAAGGTGGCCTTAATCCTCGATGTGGTTGCCCTTCCTGCTCTGGCCCAGGAAGTGAGAACTTCAGCTTGAGACTTCATCTTGATGCGATCTGGTAGGTGTAGCCATGGCTGCAAGGGCACCGATCAGGGTTGTGGTAGCGGACGATTCGGCATTGATGCGGCGCATGTTGAGCGATCTTTTCTCCTCCAGCCCCGACTTTCAAGTGGTAGGAGTGGCCCACAACGGCCTGGATGCGGTCCAGAAGGTCAAGGAACTCCGCCCGGACGTGGTGACCATGGACCTGCAGATGCCGCATCTGGACGGTTACGGAGCCATTAAGCAGATTATGGCGGAGGCCCCGACCCCAATCCTCGTCTTGAGCGCGCTGACGGTGGAGGGGGCCGAAGCCACGGTGCTGGCCCTGGAGGCAGGGGCGGTGGACTTCCTGACCAAGCCCGGCCGCGACACCGACTTGGACGCCTGGCGGGCTGAGCTTCTCCTCAAGGCCAAGACGGCGGCCTTTTCCCGCCCGGCCCGTTTTTCTTTGGCCCGCTCCAGCCGGCCGGCCTCGCCGCAGGCCAAGAGAAACCAGAAAGCCCGGAAGGCCGCGGAACTGGTTTTGGGAGAAGGGCCCCAGGGGCGCCGCGTGTTGGGCATCGGCGCTTCGACCGGCGGCCCGCGCGCCCTGCAAGAACTGATCTCTGCTCTGCCGGGGGATCTTCCCGTCGGGGTGGTGGTGGTACAGCACATGCCGGCCGGGTTTACCCGGAGCATGGCGGAGCGCATCAATTCTTTTAGCCGGCTGGAGGTCAAAGAGGCGGAGGAGGGGGAGAAGGTCGCTCCGGGGAAGGTTTTAATCGCCCCCGGCGACTACCACCTGCGGGTCAACCAGCGAGAAGAGGTGGTCTTGAGCAAAGATGCACCTATTGGTGCCTTGAGGCCGGCCGTGGACGTCACCTTCTTTGCCTTGGCGGAAGTCTACCAGAGCGGGACTCTGGGCGTGGTCCTGACCGTGATGGGCTCTGACGGCACCAAAGGGGCAGGGGCCATTAAGAGGGCGGGTGGACTGGTCCTGGTGGAGGACAGCTCTACCTGCGTCGTCTTCGGGATGCCGCGCTCGGTGATCGAAGAAGGGTACGCCGATCTGGCCCTCCCCCTGCCGGAGCTGGCGGGCGCCATTACCCGGATTGTGACCCGGCGGCCGTAACCCGCCCGAGAGCAAAGGCGGACAGGTCGCGGCTGAAGGCCTCAACGTCGCCGGGGCGGAGGCGAACCGAGAGGGTCACCTCTTCCGCGAAGGATTCTGCAGACCACTCCGCCTGATAGCGGCGGCAGAGCTGGAGAACGGCTTCGTAGTGTCGATAGGGGCAGCGGACGACCAGGGCGGCGGTGCGCCGCTGCACCACCACGCCGGCCTTCTCCAACGTTAAAGCGGCCGTTTGGCCGTAGGCCTCGATCAACCCCCGCACGCCCAGTCTTTTCCCTCCAAAGTACCGCGTCACCACCACTACCACGTCTGTCAGAGCGCGGTGGAGGATGGCCCCCAGGATCGGTTTCCCTGCCGTTCCGGCGGGCTCGCCGCGATCGGAATAATAAACCGTCTCCCGGGGAGGGGAACCTATCCGGTAGGCGAAACAGTTATGTGTGGCATCCCGGTGAGCTGCGCTGACCTCCTCGATAAAGGCCCGGGCGGCTTCTACGGTCTCAACCCTGGCGCAGCGGCCGAGAAAGAGGGAGCGCTCTCGCCGCAGCTCCGCCTGGGCCGGCCGGGCTATGGTGCGGTAGAGGGAGGGGTCCTGCTGCTCTTCTGAATGGCCTGTCATGGTTATATCATTTTCTATGAACGGCGGTAGAATCCTCTGGGCAGCGTTCGGCTGGGGAGGAGAAGGGTGATGGGGACGATTTATGACGTGGTGATCGTGGGAGGAGGGCCGGCGGGCATCTTCGCCGCCCTGGAGTTGTCCACCCGACCGCGGCTTCAGACCTTGATCCTGGAGAAGGGGGCGGACCTGGAGGGGAGGACCTGCCCTTCCACCCGCTTGGCGGGAGGGTGCACGCGCTGTTCGCCCTGTTCGGTCATCTCCGGGTGGGGCGGGGCCGGCGCCTTCAGCGATGGCAAGCTGACCCTCTCTCCGGAGATCGGGGGACACCTGGGCGATTACATTGGCCGGGCGGCCCTGCAGGAACTGATTGAATACGTAGATGGCCTCTACCTCCGGTTTGGCGCCCCGGCCGAGGTCCACGGCGCGGACGAGCAGCGCATCAAGGAGATAGAGCGCCAGGCGACCATGGCCGAATTGAAGTTTATTCCCAGCCGCATCAGGCACCTGGGTACGGGGCGGACGCGCCAGGTGCTGCAGGAGATGTACGACGCCCTGCGCCGGCGCGTGGAGATCCGGACGGGCGTGGAGGTGGTGCGGCTTTTGGTCGTGGACGGCGTGGTTAAAGGTGTCGAGACCGAGAGCGGGGAGAGGATCGAGGCCCGGTACGTGATCGTAGCGCCCGGCCGCCAGGGGGCGGAATGGCTCACCGGCGAGGCCAGAAGGCTGGGGCTGAAGATGGCCCTCAACCCGGTGGACGTGGGGCTGCGGGTGGAGGTCCCGGCGGCGGTGATGGAGCACCTGACCGAGGTGGTCTACGAGTCAAAGTTCCTGTATTACTCCCGCACCTTTGACGACCCGGTCCGCACCTTCTGCATGTGCCCCCACGGCGAAGTGGTGACCGAGAACAACGACGGGATTGTGACTGTCAACGGCCACAGCCACGCCGAGAAGAAGACCGACAACACCAACTTTGCTCTGTTGGTGAGCAAGACCTTCACCGAGCCGTTTCGGGAGCCAATCACCTACGGCAAATACGTGGCCGGGCTGGCCAATCTCCTCGGGAGCGGCGTTTTAGTCCAGCGCCTGGGCGATCTTTTGGCCGGGCGCCGCTCCACGCCGGAGCGCATGGCCAAAGGGCTGGTCCACCCCACCTTGAAGGAAGCGACCCCCGGAGATCTGAGCCTGGTCTTCCCCTACCGGCATCTGGTCAGCATCCTGGAGATGCTCCAGGCTTTGGACAAGATCGCGCCCGGGGTTTACTCGCGCCACACCCTCCTCTACGGAGTGGAGGTCAAGTTTTATTCTTCCCGCCTGGAGCTTTCTCCCGTTCTGGAGACGGGGGTGCGCAATTTGTTTGCGGCCGGTGACGGGGCGGTGGTGACCCGGGGCTTGGTGCAGGCCTCGGCCTCCGGGGTCGTGGCCGCCCGAGAGATTCTGCGGCGGGAGGAGAGGGGCTAAGATGGCGGTGGTGCGCCTGAAGAGAGGGGAAGAGAGGCGCCTTCGCTCCGGCCACCCCTGGATCTACGCCAGTGAGGTGGAGGAGGTGGAAGGGGAGGTTCGGCCCGGGGAGGTGGTGGAGATCCAGAACTCTGCCCGCCACTTTCTGGGCCGCGGCTATTTCAACCCCCGCTCCCGCATCGCCGTGCGGCGGCTGACCGAGCTGGACGAACCCATCGACGAGGCTTTCTTCCGCCGGCGCTTGCTAGCCGCCCGAGCGCATCGGGAGCGCTTTTGCCCCGGCGAAACGGCGATGCGGCTGGTCTTCAGCGAAGGCGATCTCTTGCCCGGCTTGATCGTCGACCGGTACGGAGAGGTGCTGGTCCTTCAGATCTTGACGTTGGGGATGGAGCGCTGGCGGGAGGTGGTCGTAGGGCTGCTGGTGGAGCTCTTTCAACCCCGCTCTATCTACGAGAAGAGCGACGTTCCCGCCCGCCGGCACGAGGGCCTGGAACCGGTGCGCGGGCTGTTATGGGGGGAAGAGCCGGGGGAGGTGGTGATCGAGGATGGTCCGCTGCGCTTTCGGGTGGACGTGGCGGCGGGGCAAAAGACCGGCTATTTCCTGGACCAGAGGCTGAATCGGCGCCTTCTGGAGCCGCTGGTGCGGGGCGGGCGCGTCCTGGATGCCTTCACCTACACAGGGGGGTTTGCCGTGCACGCCGCCTTTTACGGAGCCCGGGAGGTGTGGGGCTGGGACGTCTCGGCCGAAGCTGTCGACCTGGCCCGGCGCAACGCCGCCTTGAACGGGGTCGCCTCCCTCTGCACCTTTGAGGTCCAAAACGCCTTTGACGGGCTGCGGGCGCTGGCGGAGCAGGGGCCGTCCTTCGACGTGGTGATCCTGGACCCCCCGGCCTTTGCCAAGGCGGGCAGGGAAGAGGCCTTGGCGGGGGCGGTGCGGGGTTACAAGGAGATCAATCTGCGGGCTTTGAAGATCCTGCGGCCGGGGGGCTTTTTGGTTACCGCTTCCTGCTCTCACCACATTGCCCCGGAGCTTTTTCTCCACATCGTGGAGGAAGCGGCCGCCGACGCCCACTGCCGACTCAGGCGGGTGGCTTTGACTGGCCAGCCGCCGGATCATCCCGTGCTGCTGGGGGTTCCCGAAACGCGGTACCTCACGTTTGCCGTCTTTGAAGTGGTGGAGAGGGTCCACCGCCGAAGATAAAAAGTTCTCATCGCGGCAGGCCAAAGGTTTCCCATCAGCCATCTGGTCAGGTCAGGGAAAGGAGGGGGTCTGACCTGGTAAAAGACGCGTGCCTGCCGGATGAGAACTTGTATCACCTCTTCGATGCGCGGCCAAAAAATCCTCCTTCGTCCGAGAAAATCTTTGGCGGGGTGCTGACGGAGGCGGTATTGCAGAAAGGGGAAGAATCTGTTATAGTTTAGTCAGAAGGTCAAACAAGGGTCAAGATTCAGAGGAGGCGGCGATGGCTAACCTGGCGGATCGCATAGAGCAATACCTCCGCAATCTCCTGGCAGGGGCCGCCCCCGGCGGCATAGAGGTGCAGCGGCGCCAGTTGGCAGAACTCTTTGGGTGTGCTCCCTCGCAGATCAACTACGTTCTGGAGACCAGGTTTACCACCGAGAAGGGTTACGTGGTGGAGAGCCGCCGCGGGGGAGGAGGGTACATCCGGATCTTGCGCTGCTCCTGGCCTGAAGGTGTCAACCTGGCCGAGGTGGCGGCCAGGGAGGTGGGCGACCGGATCTCAGCGCGGGAGGCGGAGCGACTGCTGACCCGTCTGGAAGAGTGCGGCTGGCTGGCCAAGGAGGAGGGTGCCCTAATCAGAACCGCTTTAGCAGAGGAGATAGGCAACGGAAGCACACCTCTTGTGTCGGTGATCCGAGCCACGGTGCTGCGGGCCGTGTTGCGCGTCCTCCTGGCGGTATGAACTTGCGGCCCTTCTGCCGCGTTTAAATTAATTAAACGCAGGGGAAGGGCCGGGAAAAAAGGAGTGGAGTGAGAAGATGCTGTGTGATCGCTGTCAAAAGAGGCCGGCCAACATCTACTTGAGTAAGATCGTCAACGGGCAGAAGACCGAGCTTCGCCTCTGCCAGGAGTGCGCGGCGGAGATGGGAGAGACGGCTTTGCCCGGTTTCCCCCTGCCCCAGTTCAACTTTAACAGCCTGCTGGCCGGGCTCTTCAACCAGGCCAGCCCGGG
>JASBVW010000336.1 GCA_029961005.1 Bacillota bacterium | reverse complement strand
CGGCCCCGCTCCGCCGCCGCGCGGGACAGGGCCCGGGCCACCTCCAGGTCGCTCACCGCCGGGATAAGGTCGTACTCCGCCACCAGCTCCGCCTGCCCGGGCGAGGGCATGCTCAAAAGGTGGATCGGCACCTGGATCCCCGCCTGCCGGAGGCGCACCCCTTCGTCCGGCAAGGCCACCCCCAGGCGGTCGGCCCCCGCCGCCAGCGCCTCCCAGGCCACCGGCACCGCCCCGTGCCCGTAGGCATTGGCCTTGACCACCGCCAGGAACAGGGTGCCGTCCGGAATCAGGCTCTTCAAGGCGCGAACGTTGTGGGCGATGGCATCCAGGTCGATCTCCGCCCAGACCGGGCGCAAGGCCCTCCAGGGGTCGGACCTCTCTGCCGCCCGGTCCGCCCCGGCCGCACCGGCCGGCTCCGGGCGCGTCTCTTCCTCTTTTGGCCGGGCTTCTTCCCGCTCCACCCCCGGCCCTACTCGCCTCGCCGGCCGCTCCTCCGCCGCCAGCGGCTCGGCCCGGCTTTTCACTTCCGCCGCCCAGTCCTTCGCCTCACCGACTCGCTCCTCTCTCCTCACCCTCACCCTCCCCTCTCCAGGCGCCGCCGGGCCGGCCCCAGCCAGGCCGCCACCTGGCCCGCCAGGAGGATCTCCGTCTCCCCTGCCGCCGCCAGATCCCCCGCCAGCCCGTGCAGGTATACCCCCAGGGCTGCGGCCCGCCCGGGCGGAAGCCCCTGGGCCAAAAGGCCGCCGATCACCCCGGCCAAGACGTCGCCCGCCCCGGCAGTGGCCAGGTGCGGCCCGCCCGTGGCGTTGAGGTAGGCCTGCCCCGAAGGCAGGGCCACAATGGTACCGGCCCCTTTCAGCACCACCACCGCCCCCCATTCCCGGGCGGCCCGGCGGGCCGCAGCCAACCGGTCCCTTTGGACCTCCCGCGCCTCTAGCCCCAAAAGGCGCCCCAGCTCCCCCGGGTGCGGCGTCAGGACGGCCGGAGGCCGGTTTTCTTCCAGCCTCCGCCGCACCAGGGGGCGAAAGCGCTCCGGCTCCCGGGCCAGGATGTTCAAGCCGTCGGCGTCCACCACCAGCGGGCAGCTCAGGTGGGACAGCGCCGCCGCCAGGAGCTGCGCCCCTCCCTCCCCCACGCCCATCCCCGGGCCCAAAGCCACCGCCGTGGCCCGGCCGGCCTGCTCCAGAAATCCCGGCACCACCGCCGGGGCAAACCGCCCCTCCGCATCCTCCGCCCAGCCGTAGACCATCAGCTCCCGCCGGTAGGAGGCAACCACCGGCCAGAGGCCGTGCGGGACACCCAGGGTGACGCGGCCGGCCCCGCTCCGCAAGGCCGCCTCTCCGCACAGGGCGATGGCTCCCGCCATCCCCGCCGACCCCCCCACCGCCAGCAGGTGGCCGAAGGAGCCCTTGTGGGCGTTCAGCGGCCGCTCGGGCAACCAAGAACGCGCCAGTTCGGGGGTGATGAGCTCCAGCGCCGGCCCTCCCTCTTCCCCCGCTGCTTCCTCTTCCCACAGGGCGGAGGGGAGGCCCA
>JASBVW010000335.1 GCA_029961005.1 Bacillota bacterium | reverse complement strand
TCCGGGCGGCCGAGGCGGGCGCTGTATTTGAATTCCACCGGGAAGTAGCCCCCCGGCGCTATGATGAGCAGGTCCAGGAGACCGGCCAGGTTCCAGCGCTCCGAATGCAAAAAGACGTGGAAACGGCGCTCCCCCTCCGCCAGGCCATAGCGAGCCAGGCGGCGGCGCTTCTCCAGAGCGTCCAGGCGCAGGTGCTCCTCCTTCCCGTAGGCCATCTTGGCCGTGGGGCGGCGGTCCACCGGCAGCACGTGCAGGAAGTAGACAATGCGCGGGCAGTAAAAATATTGCTTGATGTCCGTGACGGTCAGTTCGGGGCGCGGGTACGCCATCACTTAACCTCCCCTGCCCGTCTCCCTTTTACTTTTTTCTCCCCGGCGCGCCGGACCGCCCTTGGGCGCCGACCTGCGCTCCCCTCTGCCTCCCTCTGCGCGCCCTCCCCGGCGCTCTCCCCAGGCTGCGCCTCTGCACTCTGCCCGGCCTGCTCTGAAGGCTCCGCCTCCTCGGGCCGAAGCTGCCTGCTGCGGCCGGCGATCAGGTAGGCCTGCTCTCTGGGTTTCACCCCCTGCCGGTAGCCCTCGCACCCCTCCCCCTCGATCTCCACCCGCAGGTGCAGGTCGCGCTCGCAGAGGGGGTAAAGGTGGATGCTGCCCGTCTGCCGCCCCAGGGTCCGGCGCAGCCGCTGGGCCAGCTCCTCGCGCCGGTTCTGGCTCAGCGGGCCTAGGAAGGCGCTCCACTGAATGCGCGTCAAACCGTAATCCTTGCACACCTCCGCGATGCGATTGCGCAGCCGGTCGTCCGGGATGTCGTAGATCACCAGGGTCATCGTAGCCATGGCCCACCTGCTACCAGCCGCCGACAAAGGGGCGGTAGGCCCCCTCGCCGCGCAGGTAGGAGGCCAGCCGCCGGGCCTGGCGCTGAATGATGGCCCGCAGGGCCAGGCGCTGCCCCTCGAACAGCTCCCGCGCCTCCAACCGCTCCAGGATCTTTTCTGCCAGGGCGCGCCGGCTCTCGTCGGTCAATTTCCCCTCTGCCAGGTCCACGGTGAAACCTTTATTCACCGCGGCGATGACCGCCCGGTCCACCACGTGCTGGCGAAACTCTTCGATCAAGTCCAAGACCAGGGAAGGCTTGCCGGGCCGGTCCACGTGCAGAAAACCGGCGAAGGGCTCCAGGCCGGCCAGGAGAACGGCGGTCCAGATCTGGCTGTAAAGCATGCCGTAGCCGTAGTTGAGCATGACGTTGACGGGATCGGTGGCGCCGCGGTGCTCCCGCCCCTCGAAGGCAACCTTCCCCTCCGTCAGCCACTGCACCGCGTCCCAGTAGACCTTGGACGCCCGCCCCTCGATGGAGAGGAATACGGGGCGGAGCTGGTCGATGAGGGCCCGGCCGGCAGGGTCGGGCAGGGGCTCGGCCGCAGGGTCCTGGACCGCAGGAGAGGGATCTGAACCGGACGGACTAGTGGGGTCGGCAGGGCCGGATGCAGGCTCCTGAGCCGAAAGAGAAGGATCCGAACCGGACGAAACTGCGGGGTGAGC
>JASBVW010000334.1 GCA_029961005.1 Bacillota bacterium | reverse complement strand
CACCCCCCGGCCGCCGCCGGAAGCCCCCCTGCCGGCCCCAGTGGGCGCAGCAGATGCGGCGAAAGACGTGGCCGAAGGCTCCCCGAAAGGTGGACCCCTTATACGGCGGCAAGTAGAGCGTGTCCACCGCTTGCAGGGTCAGGCGGTAGCGGGCCACGCGGAAATCCGCCAGGGCCGCCGCGGCCGCATCCCAGGTTGCACTGGTCGCTTTTGTCTCGATGGTCTTCAGCCCCCTATCCGCGGGTCATTTTGTTCCGGCCGGCTGCATCCCGGCCGTTTTATCTCTTATATCGGTTTATCCCGGTGTGTTTTTACAGTCGGCTACCGGGCTTCCCGACAAGCTTTATTTATACCCCCCTGGGCCCCCCCGACGCTCCCCTTCCCCCTCCCCCAGCTCGAAGACCGCCGTGACCTCCGCCGTTGCCCTGACCTCGCGGGGGGTGAGGGCTGTCTCCGCGCCGGTGGCCGAAAAGCCCCGCGCTTCGGCTAAAGCGGTCGCATAGCGGCGCCCCGGCTCGTCCTCCGCCCGATCGCTCACCCTGAGCACCCGGCCCAGCTCCACCCCCAAGCCTCGCGCCATGGCCTCCGCCCGCCTCCGGGCGTCTCCGGCCGCCTTCTCCAAAGCCGCGTAGTAAAGCGGCGCCTCGTCCCGGCAGCGGTAATGTACGTAGTCCACCTCCGCCCCTGCCTCCACCAGGGCGTCCACTATCTTGCCGGCGTCCTCCAGTTGACCGGTGCGCACCTGAAGCCTGGTCTTAGCCCGGTAACCCTTAAAGCGGCGCCTCTTATTTTCGTACTCGTACTCGGACTCCACCCAGTAACTGGCGGTCTGGATCTCTTCCCGCTGCAGGCCCAGCCCTAAAAGAGCTTCCATGACCTGCTGGCTCTTGCGGGCCACGCTCTCCTGCGCCAGTTTCGCCCGTAAGGCCAGCTCGGTGATGGTGAGGCCCACTTCAAACTGATCGGCCTTCCCCACCACCTCCGCCGAGCCCGTGACGGTCAACTTGCGAAGCATTCCCGCTCCCCCCGTGCCCGTTCTTGCTGGTAATTTCATTTTACAACAGGGGCGTGACACCTACGGTCACGAACCCGGGCCCTGCCGCCCCCTCAAAACAAAAATCCGCCCCGGGCGGGGGGCGGGACGGTCAGCGCGGGGAGTCAACGCCCGGCCCCGCGGACCCTCTCGCACAGGCCCCGCCAGCCGCAGCCGGCGCAAAAGGCGGCGAACCACTCCTCCGGCGCCGCTTCCACCCTGGCTTTGATCTCCCCCCACCGGACCCGATCGCCGGGCGAGACCCCTAAAAAAGACCGGGCGGTGCGGTCCAGAGCCTGGATCCCCGCCTCCGCCCCCGGCCTGTGGGCGCACTGCTCATCGGCCAGGTACGGGCAGGCCCGGCAGACGTCGTCGGCTCCCGCCACCACCTCCACTTCTTCCCCCGCCCCGGCGCGCTGCACCACCTCGCCCAGGCGGGCGACAAAGTCCGGGGAATAGCCCTCTCCCCGGTAAAAATGGAGGCAGACGAGATGATGCCCTCGCAAGCG
>JASBVW010000333.1 GCA_029961005.1 Bacillota bacterium | reverse complement strand
AATAGCCCTCTCCCCGGTAAAAATGGAGGCAGACGAGATGATGCCCTCGCAAGCGGATCACAGGCTGATCAACCCCCTTGAGTAAGCCGGAGGAAATCGCCGGCAGCCCTGGACTGAGCGGCCTTGCGCATGGCCTCCACCTCGTCAAAATGCGAAAATAGAGTGTCGACCACTCTGCCGTCCAAGGCCCCCTTCTTAACCTCCCCCTCCAGGATCTTTGCCACTTCTTCGCTGGAGAGCCCGCTCCGGTAAGGGCGGTCTTCCGTTAGAGCGGTAAAGACGTCGGAGACGGCGACGATCCGGGAACCTAACGGAAGCTCGGCCGCTCCCTGATGGAACGGGTAACCGTTGCCATCCAGTCGTTCGTGGTGGAACGAAGCCCAAACATTAATAGTCTCCAGGCCGGGGATACGCTCCAGGATGCGGAAGGTGTAAAAAGTGTGCGCCTTCACGATGTCAAATTCGCTCTTGGTCAGCCGGCCTGGTTTCTCCAGGATCTCCGCCGGCACCGCCAACTTACCCAGGTCGTGCAAGTAACCCGCAATCTTCATCAAATGGCACTCCGTGGGGGATAACCCCAAGAGCCCGGCCAAGGCTTCGGCGGTGGCGGCCACTCCGTGGGAATGGGTGGCCGTGAAGGGGCTCCGGAAGTCGATGATCTTGCTTAAAAGATTAGTCAGGTCGAGCATGCCTTCCAGGTCCAGTTCGACCGACATCGGGCGGGCCAGCCGGGCCAGCACAAGGTCTAAGAAAGGAGAGACGATATCCAACCAGAAGAATTCCCTTTCCGCGATCGCTTGGAAAGCGCTGACCAGCTCCGGGACGAAGGTTTCCCCGGCGTTGGCCGCTATCTTTTGCGTAAGCTCCGGGACTTGAGTCAAAACGGGTTCTTCTGCGGCAAGCGAGACGGCTATCCTATCCGCCAGGTGCAAGACGTGGCTCCCCAGGGGGACCTCCTCGCCGTTAAAAGTTTTGCCCGCGCCGTTTTGCCACGGGACGTGATGAAAACGTATCAGCACGGCTGCAGGGGCAAAGAGGCTAGAATTGTTCAGCAGGCGATAACCCAGCTCAGCGTGGCGGTTGAGTTCCGCCTCGTCAAACTGGAGGGCTCGCAATCTCTCCTGCAAGGAAAAGATGCCGCTGTCGTGCAGCATACCCCCCACCAGAAGGTTGTTCTGCTCTTCCCTGGAGAAACCCAGCTCCCGGGCGAGGCTGTGAGCAATATAGGCTACTCTCTTGTGATGGTTGACCAGGGCCGGGTTAACCAGGTCCATGGCGCTGGACAACCCCTGCAGCAGGTCGAAAAGGGGAATACTCAGCTCTTTAAGCATAATCTCCCTCCCTCCACGGTAGCTTACCCGAGGTGCCCCCTACCAGAGGGGGATTTACACACAACTCTCACCAGTTTCTGGTTTGACCCAACTGTCTTTTCCACTACCAGGTAGTCCAGTACCTCTCCATTCCCAGCCTTCCCCAGGGCGTTCAGTGCAGCTTCAACCGCCATTTTAGCCATCGCATATGCTGCCGCCAGTTTCCCAAAAAGGT
>JASBVW010000332.1 GCA_029961005.1 Bacillota bacterium | reverse complement strand
AGGGAGACTTTCGCATCCTGGAAAAGGAAGTTAACCCCGGAGGGATCCTGGGCTCCCGCTGGATGAGGTTTTACAAGGGTTACGGCATCCACGGGACCAACCAGCCGGAGCTCATCGGCCAAGCCGTCTCCAAGGGCTGCATCCGCATGCACAACCACCACATCGAGGCCATCTATCCTCTGGTCAGCATCCGCACCCCCGTCCACATCAGGGAAGCGCTGGGCAAACCTTCCTGGCCCCCCGGGGAGCCCGGCGAGAGGGAAAGGCACCGCGGCGATGGATAAAAAGGGGCCGGCTGCCGCCAGCCGGCCCTCCTGCTCCAGGTTTTACCTGCTTGGGGGCTACTTGGCTTCTATCCGGCTCCTGGCGCCCCCTCTCCCGCAGCTAGGGCGGCCAGCCGCTCGGCCAACGCTTCGAGCTCTGCGCGCCCGCTCAGCTTGTCCAACCACTTTCGGGGTAAGGCGCTATAGCCCCATTCCGTGCCGGCCAGCCCGCCGGTGAGGGCCCCTATAGTGTCGGTGTCCCCGCCCAGGTTGACCGCCGAGATGAGGGACTCCTCAAAGGTGCGCCCGCTCAACCAGCACCAGACCGCCGCCACCAGGGTGCGCACCACGTAGCCGGTGGGCTTGAAGGAATTGGGTTTGAGCTCCGGGATCGCCTCCAGGGCCTTGGTCACTAGGTTCAGGGCGGCCAAGGCCTCCAGGTTTTCGCTCCAGGAGGCCCGCAGCTCCCCCAGCTGCTCCAGGCTCTGCTGATAGGCAGCCCAGCGCGTCTCCCCGTCCATGATCCGGCAGACCAGGAGATTGTAGTAGAGCGAGCAGGCCACGGCCTTGTCGTCGTAATGGGTGAGCCGCGTCAGACGCTCGGAGACCTGCATCATCTTCTCCCTGTCCCGGTAATAGGCGTAGGAGACGGGCAGGGTGCGCATGAGAGCCCCGTTCCCCGCCGAGAGCCCCTGCAATTCAGCCACCGCTTCTTTAGCTGCTATTTGCCAGTTCCGGCAGGCTTTGTATTTCTCCAGGACCAGCCGTATCTGATTGCCGACCCCGCGCCCATCTGCCTCGTACCAGGCGAGAAAGCGTTCCCCCACCGCGGCCGCGGGATCGGCAGGGTTAGCCAGGATGCCTTCCGCCACGGCCACGGTCATGGCCGTATCGTCCGAGGTCTGCCCGGCCTTGATCCCCTTCTCGGGACAGTCCAGCAGCTCTGTAACCAGCCCGTAGCGGGCCAGGATATCGGTCACCGTCATAAACTCCAAAGGCGTGCCCAGGGCGTCCCCGATGGCCAGCCCCAGCAGCCCGCCTTTCAC
This sequence comes from Bacillota bacterium, assembly GCA_029961005.1. Lineage (GTDB taxonomy): Bacteria > Bacillota > UBA5301 > JASBVW01 > JASBVW01 > JASBVW01. Next base: position 237 of record JASBVW010000332.1, on the reverse strand, counting down.
CCGTTCCGCCAAGGTCAGGCTCATGCTCCCCCCTCCTCTCAGGGGAGAGATTCGCCCTGGTACCATGATTTCCCTGCTGCCGCCTACAAGCTGTGCCCGCCTGGCCGGGCAGACCAGACGCCCAGTTCTGGCATGCGAAAGCCCACCGGCTCCGGGCGCGCCACGGGGGAGATGATGGCGTGCTGGATCACCTCTTCGATGCGGTCCACCACCACCACCTGCAGCTCCTTCAGATCG
>JASBVW010000331.1 GCA_029961005.1 Bacillota bacterium | reverse complement strand
GAGACGAGGCCCGGCATGCCGAGGCCGTCTCCCAGCTCCTCCGCTACCTGGCTGGGGAGCTGAAGGAGTTTTGGGTGGACCTGGACCTGCGGGGCACCTCTTTTCAGCGCTCGGTCTGGGCGGTGGCCCGAGCCATCCCCTACGGCGGCACCCTCAGCTACCGGGAAGTGGCCGCCCGGGCGGGCAGGCCCCGGGCGACCAGGGCGGTGGGGCAGGCGATGGGTGCCAACCCCCTTCCCCTGTTCATTCCCTGCCACCGGGTGGTCTGCGCCGACGGTAGGCCGGGGGGCTTCGGTTGGGGCCAAGAGTGGAAGCTCTTCCTCCTGGAGCTGGAGAAGAACGGCCGGGGAGGGGCTGAGAAGGCGCTAAGGTTTACCAGGCCGCCGTCCGATACCTGAGGTGTGAGGTTATGGGTCGGTCCTGTATCGCCGGAGGGGGTTAAAACAGGGTGGCGACCAGTTATGATTGGCTGCTCTTTAAGCCGGCCGAAGGGGGCGAGGCTTCCGTTGAGCGCGTGGTACCTCTGAAACGGGAGGCAGTGGAAAGGGCGTTGCTGGCCCTTCCCGGGGTGAAGAAAGTGGGGCCCAATGCCTATCGCTATTGCGCAGGCAAGACTGCCGTGTTGATCAGCACCACCTGCGAGGAGGAGTGCCGCTCTCTCCTGGTGCAGGTTCCGTACGATAATCCGCTCTGCTCCTTCGACCGGGCGGTCAAGTTGTGCCGCCAGCTCGCGCAGGTTTTGGGTACCGCAATCCTGGACCTGCAGGTGGGGCTTTGGCAGACGAGCCGGGACGTAAGCCGGGGGCGCCAGGAGTTCCGCCGCCAGCGGGAGCTGGCCCGGGGGATTGTCCGGGCCATCCGGGCCGGGCGGGCCGATCTGGCCGGCCTGAAGAAGGAGACTCTTCCCTATTCGCCCTGAGCGGGAAGGGGGAGGAAGAGCATCTGCCCCGGGAAGATGCGGTTGGGATCCTCCACCTGGGGGTTGGCGTCGATCACTGCCTGCAGCTCCAGGCCGAAGCGGCGGGCGATGGACCACATGGTGTCCCCGCGGCGCACGACATAGACCACAAAACCCGGCGGGGCTGCGGGCGGGCGCGGCGGCTCACCCGGCCGGGGGATGATCAGAACCTGCCCGGGGAAGATGCGGTTAGGGTCCGGAAGCTGGGGGTTGGCGGCGATGAGGGCTTCCAGGCTCACCCCAAAGCGCCGCGCGATGAGAAAGAGAGTGTCGCCGCGCTGAACTATGTAGCGGTGAGGTGGCACGGGCAGGGCGCCCAGCTCGCGCAGGAAATCCCGCAGGCCGCGGATCTGGCTGCGCTGCAGGTCCATCAGCCGCCGCAAAAGGCGCTGGAGGCGGGGTTCGTCTGCCTGGGGCTCCATCTCCTCCAGCTGGCGCAGGATCTCCTCTTCCCGCTCCAGCAGGGCTTCTGCGATCCGGCGCCGGGTGAGGGGCAGTTCGGGCGCAGGGATCCGCTCTTCCCGCTCCCGCTCGCTCAGGGCCCGCAACAATTCCTCCCAGATCCTTAACTCTTCCCGTTGGGAGCGCACAAGTTCC
>JASBVW010000330.1 GCA_029961005.1 Bacillota bacterium | reverse complement strand
GGCCGGAGCCCTGGTTATGACCTCCTCCTCCAGCCCGGGCATCAGCCTGAAGCAGGAGGGGATCTCGTACCTGGCCGGTGCGGAGCTGCCGTGCGTGATCGTGAACATGGTGCGGGGAGGGCCCGGGCTGGGCGATATTCAGCCGGCGCAGAGCGACTACTTCCAGGCCACCAAGGGAGGAGGGCACGGCGACTACCACCTTCTGGTGCTGGCCCCTTCCTCTATTCAGGAATTGGTTGATCTGGCCTTTCAGGCCTTTGATCTGGCGGACCGGTACCGCAATCCGGTGCTCATCTTGGGGGACGGCATGTTGGGCCAAATGATGGAGCCGGTGGTCCTGCCGCCCTTCCGCACCGACCCCCTTCCTCCCAAACCTTGGGCTACCACCGGGGCGGGGAAAGGGCCGCGGCGGGTGATCAACTCCCTGTATATGGACCCGGCCCGCTTAGAAGAGCACAACTGGCATCTGGTGGAGAAGTACCGCGCCATGGAGCGGGAGGTCAGGTGGGAGGAGGTGGGGACCGACGGGGCGGAGGTGGTGCTGGTGGCTTACGGCACCGCCGCCCGGGTGGCGAAGGCCGCCGCGGCACAGGCCACGGCCCTCGGGATCAAGACCGGCCTCTTGCGCCCCCTCACCCTCTTCCCCTTTCCCTACGAGGCGGTTCGGCGCCTGGCCGGGCAGGTGCGGCTGCTTTTAGTGGTGGAGCTGAGCGCTGGCCAGATGGTGGAGGACGTCCGCTTGGGGGCTGAGGGCCGCTGCCCGGTGCGCCTGTACGGGCGGCCGGGCGGGCAGGTGCCGACGCCCCAGGACGTGGTGGAAGCCATTCAGCGGGAAAGGGGGCAGTGAAGATGCGCCCAGTGGTGAAAAGGCCGGAAGGGCTTTTGGACGTTCCTCTGCACTATTGCCCGGGCTGCACCCACGGGATCATCCACCGCCTGGTGGCTGAGGCGTTGGACCAGCTGGGGGTGCGCGAAAAGGCCATCGGCATTGCCTCGGTGGGCTGCTCCGTCTTCGCGTACGAGTACTTCAACTGCGACATGCAGCAGGCCGCCCACGGCCGGGCTCCGGCGGTGGCCACGGGAATCAAGCGGGTCTTGCCGGAAAGCGTGGTCTTCACCTACCAGGGCGACGGCGACCTGGCGGCCATCGGCACGGCCGAGATCGTGCACGCAGCGGCCCGGGGGGAGCGCATCACCGTCATCTTCGTCAACAATACCAACTTCGGCATGACCGGAGGGCAGATGGCTCCCACCACCCTGCTGGGCCAGAAGACCACCACCACCCCCCAGGGGCGGCAGGCCGAGACGGCAGGCTATCCCATCCGCGTGTGCGAGCTGCTCTCGAGCTTAGACGGCCCGGCTTACCTGGCCCGGGTCAGCGTGCACAACCCCGCGGCGGTGGCGCGGGCGGGGCGGGCCATTAGAAAGGCCTTTGAAGCTCAGCTGGCGGGTCAGGGATTCTCCCTGGTGGAGGTCCTTTCCACCTGCCCCACTAACTGGGGGCTCTCGCCGGTAGAAGCCCTCCGCTGGCTGGAAGAGAAGATGATCCCCTATTA
>JASBVW010000025.1 GCA_029961005.1 Bacillota bacterium | reverse complement strand
TCCCGGAGGCCTGGGACACCAGGTCCCGCACCTTGAGACCCACCACGAGCACGTCCGTCAGTTTGGCCTGCACCCCCAGGTCCAAACCGAAGCCGGTGGCCTGGCTGGCGATAGCGGTGGTCTTGTACTCAGTGATGGCGTTATTGGAGTCTGTCTTGAGCTCCTGCTTGATCTGGCCTTCTCCTATTGCCAGGTACTTGATTACTCCCCCCACCGCCAGGGCCCCCAAGTTCAAGGGAGGCTTGGCCACCTGGAAAGCCAACCCCACGGCTCCCTCGCCCCGCAGCTGGCTCCCTAGAGTGACGAGAGAAATGGTGGTGCCGTAAACGGTCTCCGCGAGGCGGTTTTGCGCCTGCAGGTCCAGGCTGCCGTTAATTCCCAGCCCCACGTGATTGAGCAAGGCCAGATTGAGCCCCGCACCGAAGCCGCCGCTGACCTTAAACTCCGGCGGTGCCGTCCCCCCTTGCTCATAGGTGGCATTCAGCTTGTTCGCCTGCTCCAGGTCGTCCGCCCAACCCCCCAGCCCCAACTGCGCCCCCGCCCACTTGACCTCGCCCAAGGCCGCCGGGTTCCAGAAGACGGCCGTGGCGTCGTTCACCACCGCCGTGTAGGCCCCGCCCATGGCAAAGGAACGCGGGTCCGGCTCCATGGCCAGGGCGCCCCCGCCCAAAAGCAGGGCGGCCAGCAGCGCCGCCAACCAGAGGAACCACCTGTTGCGCCCAGACATCGCCCATTTCCTCCTTCCCTGGAAGCTCTCCTTACCCTCTCATCCCGGACAGACAATGCGACCTTTGGTATCTTTATCGGCCCGGCGGCTTCTTCCCTGAAGCCCCTCTATTCCCCCAGCACTTTGACGATGACCCGCTTGGGCCGCTGCCCGTCGAACTCGGCGTAGTAGATCTGCTGCCAGGGTCCCAGGTCCAGGCGCCCCTCTGTCACAGGCAAGAGGACTTGGTGGCCGATCAGGAGGTTCTTCAGGTGGCTGTCGGCGTTGGTCTCCCCCGTCCGGTGGTGCTCGTAGTCGTCGCGATAGGGAGCCAGCCCCTCCAGCCAGCGGTCGATGTCCCGGATCAGCCCCTCCTCGGCGTCGTTGACGTACACCCCCGCCGTGATGTGCAGGGCCGAGACCAGGACCAGGCCCTCTTTAATCCCGCTCTCCCGCAGGATCTCCTCCACCTGGGGGGTGATGTTGATGTACTCCCGGCGCTTCCGGGTGTTAAAGGTCAAGTAGCGGGTGTGCGCGCGCATGCTCTCCATCCTTTCCGCACTGCTCTTCTTTATCGTGTTTACTTACTGCCGCCCTCCCTCCTCGCCGCGCTCGGGAGAGGCCTCGCCGTCGCCCGCGGGAACCTGCCTTTCTTCTTTCCCCCCTTCCCGGCGGCGGGACCAGGCCAGAGCCAGGGCGGCCGCCGCAGCCAAGCTAAAGGCGGCCCGGAGGAACTGGGGCGCCGTCACCGGGTGCTCCCTCGCCCTGCCCCGGGCCACCACCTCCAGCGCGGTGGCCTGAAGGTCCAGTTCCCCCCCCTGCCGGGGGTCGGCGCGCCAAAAGATCCCTCTCACCCGGACGCGGTCCCCTTGCGCCCAGTACCCACCGCCCGTGCGCACCTGGCGCAGCAACTCCGCTGGGCCCCAGACCCCGAGGACCGCTGAGCCATCGCTGAGGTTGAGCCACCCGTAAGATCCCCTGAGCATCACGTCCCCCACCACCTCGCCCTCCACCGTCACCTCCTTTCCGTGGTAGGAGGCCGCCTCTTCAATCAACCGGTTAAGGGAGACCTGCGGCGCCTCTGCCGCCGAGAGGGAGAACGGGTCTACCAGGACCAGGCTCAGGGAAAGCCCGAGCAGCCCGAGGGGAAGAAATGCTTTGGGTCTAATAGCAAGTGGAGACATGCTCAGCCGCTCCTTTTCTGCCGCTATTTTCGCCATCCGCGCAGGAAAAACCCAAAGAGCGTGAAGACGGCCATAAACTCCAGCCGGCCCAGCCACATGCCGAGGATGTACGTCACTTTCACCAGCGCTGGCATCCCCGGCGCGGTCACCCCGCAGGTGAGCCCCACGTTGCCCACCGCGGAAGCCGCTTCAAATAAGGCACTGGGAAGGTCATAACCGTAAGCGGCGGTGACCCCGGCCACCACCAGCCACAAGAGCACGTAGAGCACAATAATGGTCAAGGCCGCCCGCACGTGCCTGTCCTCCAGGAGGAGGTCGCGCCCCAGGTGGATCTTCTCCACCACCACCGCCCGTTCCGGAGCCAGAAGGCGCCTCACCTCCTGCCGCACAGCCTTAAAGGCTATGCCCACCCGCATCGCTTTGAAGCCGCCGGCGGTGGAAGAGGCCGACCCCCCGAACAACATGGCCACGGTGATCGCCAGCAGGGCCAGCGGCCACCACTCCAAAATAAACTGCCGGGCGTAAAGCGACATAAAGCCGGTGGTAGTATGACCGGAAATCAGGCTGTAGTAGCCCCGCCGCACCAGCGAGACCACGTCAGGGTAGACGTGGAGGCGGGCCAGCTCCCATAGCAACCAGAAGGCCAGGAGATTGGAGGTGACTGCGAAGGTGACCGCCTCCAGATTGCGGTAAACCTCCCGCCGGTCGCCGGACCAGATGGCCCAGTGCAGGTTGAAGTTCAGCGAGCCGATGAGGAAGAAGACTACCGTCACCAGCTCGTAGAGGAAGCTGTGGTAGTAAATGATGTTCTGGCTCTGGGGAGCGAAGCCGCCGGTGGACCAGGCCGCCATGAAGATCCACAGGCCGTGGAGGAAGGCCCGCCCCGGGGGCAGCCCGATGGCGAGGCCGGCACCCCAGAGGGCAGCAGTGCCCACCAGGAGATAGGTTAGGCTGACAAACCAAATGGCCCGGGCGGTGCTGATCACGTTGGGCAGGAGCCGCTCGTCCTTCCCCTCTCCCACGTACATCTTGAACGCTCCCGGGAGGCTCCGGATCAAAAGGCTCAAGGCTAGCACTACAATCCCCTGCCCGCCCAACCAGGTGAGGAGGTGGCGCCACATGTTAATCCCGTCGGGCAGGTGGTCCAGGTCCTGGACCAGCACCAGGCCGGTGGTAGTTAGACCGCTCATGACGTCGAACATAGCGTCCAAGTAGGACCCCCAGTGGCCGCTGAGGTAATAGGGCAGAGCGGCCAGGGCCATGACTAAAAGCCAAGAGCAGGCCACCACCACCATGCCCTGGGACCATTCCAGATCCCGCTCCTGACCGCCGCAGAGGAGCAAGAGGGCCAAGCCGGTGCTGGCTGCCACGCCGATGGCGGTCAGAAAATCCAGGGCCACTCCTAACTCGCCGGCCACCACCGCCGTCAAAAACGGCACCGTCATCGTCCCGGCGATAAGCAGGACGACTTTGCCCGTGTAGTAACCGATCGGAAGGAACTTCTTGATAAAAGTGCGTAAACAAGCGCCCATAGCGACCTTCCTTCTTCCTTCTCACTTCAACCAGACCGCCGCTGCCGCCAGCAAAAAGGCCAAAAGAATTAAAACCGCGGCGCCCGCGGCTTCCACAGCCATACCTAGAAGGGCCAAGCGCACGCTGTAGCGAGCAACCCTTCTTCTCCTCACTTCCTACCCCCTCCTCTCCAGTCCTTGCAGCACCCGGCGCAGGGCCTCCTCTGCGCCTTCCTGCACCAGGGCCACCACCACGTCCCCTGCCGCCAGCACAGTGGAACCGCGCGGGAGCAGCACCTCCTCCCCCCGCACCAGGGCCACCAGGATACACCCCGGGGGCAAGGCGGGGGCTAGATCCCTGACCGCCCGGCCCTCGGCGGGTGAGGACTCCGGCAGCTCCACTTCCAAAAGAGAGAGATTCCTGTGGCGGAGCCGAAGGAGGGTGCGCATGTTCTGCCAGAGGATCTCTTCTTCGATGGCGTCGGCGATCAGCGCAGTCCCGGAAACGGCAATGTCTACGCCCAAGCGCTGCAGGACCTCCCGGTTTTTGGGGTTGTTGACCCGGGCCACCACCTTCTTGGTCTTCAGCCTTTTCTTGGCCAACTGGCAGACCACCAGGTTGACCTCGTCCCTCCCCGTCACGGCCGCTACGACCTCAGCCTCGTCCGCCCCAGCGTCCACCAGGGTAGCCAGATCGGTCCCATCGCCGTTGACGGCTAAAATGTCCAGCTCCTCCGCCAGGCGCCGGCATCGCCCTCCATCCCTCTCCACAAAGGAGACCTCATGGCCCCGGTCGAGGAGGGTCTTGATGAGGTAGTAGCCCACCTTGCCCGCCCCCACCACCACGATCCTCATAGGCGGTCCCCTCCTCGCTTCAGGTCCAGAAACTCAAAGGCGTCTAGGCGCACGCTCACCACCACCACATCGCCGGGCTGGCCTAAAAGATCCGGCTCCGCCACCCTGGCCCTCCCCTCCCGGATCACGGCGCAGACCTTGAGCTTGCCCGGGATCTCCAGCTCGGTCACCGGGCGCCCCTTCCACTGCTCGTCCAGCACCAGGTCGGCCAACAGAACCTCTCCCGCCCCCAGCGCCTGTCTGACCTGCACCCCTTCCGCCAGGAGCATGCCCTTCAGGGCCGCCACGCCCAGCTCGGCCGGGCAGACAGCCAAGATCCCCGTCCCCTCCAGGACGGATTCATATCTGGGTTCGTTCACCCGGGCCACCACCCGCGGCACACCGAAGATCTCCTGCGCCACCTGGGCCGCCATGCAGTTCACGCTGTCGTTGCTGGTCACGGCGGCAAAGGCATCCGCCCGCTCTATCCCTGCCTTTTTTAGCACGTCCTGGTCGATGCCGGTCCCCGCCACGGTGAGGCCGTTAAAGGTAGCCCCCAGGTTGGCAAAGGCCGCCGCATCCTGGTCCACCACCACCACGTCGTGCCCCTCATCAGCCAGGCGCGTCGCGAGCCTGGCCCCTACGCGCCCGCACCCTACCACCACTATCAGCAAACCAGGTCACTCCTCTCCCGCCGGAGCTTCCTCTTCTTCCCCTGCCTCTCCCAGGTAGATCTTCTTCAGCTCGTACTTCCACCGGGTCACCCGGTCCAGGTTCAGCTCCGCCGGCTTGTAGGTCGGATCCAAGGCTAAGGCCACCCTGTACATGCGCCGGGCTGCGTCCAAGTTGCCCCGCAGCTCGTCCACTGCTCCCAGGAGGTTAAAGGGCTCCGGCCGCTCAGGATTGAGGGTCACCGCCCGGCGCAGCAAGGCCAGCGCCTTTTCCAACTGGTTTTCCTTCAGTTGCACCCGCGCCTCCTCGACGCACTCCTCAAAGCCGGCACACCCCTCCGCCTGGGGAACGGCCTTTTTAGCCAGGGTATGATAGACTATGCTCCGGATCTCCTCAGGCGTAAAAGGCTTTTGCAGGTAATCCACGGCTCCCAGTTTCATGGCCTCCACGGCCGTTTCGATGGTGCCGTGGGCGGTGATGATGATGACCAACTGCCCCGGGTTGGCCGCCCTTAACCGCTTTAAGACCTGCAGCCCGTCCAGGTCGGGCAGCTTCATGTCCAGCATCACCAGGTCAAAACGCTCTTCCTCCGCCTTTTTCAGGGCGTGCTGCCCGTCCACGGCCGGGACCACCTGGTAGCCCGCCTCCTCCAGGCACTGAGTGAGAAGCAATCGGATGTTCTTATCGTCATCTACCACCAGGATCTTCTCTTTCACAACCTCACCCGCTCCTTTCTGTATGAGCCTCGCCCCGGGGACCGGTGAGAGGGAGGGTAAAAGAAAAAGTAGCGCCCTTGCCCTCCTCACTCTCCACCCAGATGCGGCCCCCGTGCAGGCGCACAATCTCCCGCGCGATGGCCAAGCCCAACCCCGCCTGCCCCCCCGGCCTTTCCCCGATCTGGAAGAAGCGATCGAAGATCTTCTCCCGCAGGGCCGCGGGGATGCCGGGCCCCGTATCTGAAACCGAGATCGTCACCTCACCGCCTTTGGCCCGCGCGCCGACGCTGATCCTCCCGCCAGCCGGCGTGTAGCGGAGCGCATTGACGAGCAAATTGGCCACCACTGAGCGGAGCTTCTCGGGATCCGCCTTGAGCGCGGGCAAGTCTTCGGGAAGGTCCAGCCGCAACTCCACACCCTGGGCTTCCGCCTGGGGCTGGAACGGGGCTGCCACGCGCTGCAAGAACTCCGCCAGGGAGAGGCTTTGGAGTTTTAGCTGTACCCTGCCCGCCTCAAACCGCGACAGCGCCAAAAGTTCCTCTACCAGTTGCGTCAGCCGAGAGACCTCCTCCTGCACTGTAGCCAAAAGCTGGCTCTCGCGCTGGGCGCCGGCCAGTAACTTGCTTTCGCTCAAAAGGCCCAGTCCCATGCTGATGGAGGTGAGAGGGGTGCGGAGCTCGTGGGAAACATCCGAGAGAAAGTCGGACTTCATCCGCTCCAGCCGCTTAAAATAGGTCACATCCTTGAGCAGGACCACCGCGCCCCGGCCCTCTGGCGCCGCCTCCCCGGGGCCGCCTCTCAGGAGCGCCACCTCCACGTCAAAAAAGTGCTCCTCACCCTCCAGGTTTAGGCTGATGGTCCGGTTGTGCGCCACCCGGCCGCGGGCCATGACTTCTCGCACCATCTCCGCCACTACGGGCTGCCTGGTCACCCAAAAGATGCTCTTACCTTTGGCTTCATCGCTCTTCAGCCCGAGGATGTACTCGGCCGCAGGGTTCAGCCCGACTACCTGTTCGCGCTCGTCGGTCAGGATCACGCCGTCGTCGATGACTTCTAAGATGGTGGCAGCCTTTTCCTGTTCAGCGGTGATCCTGCTGTTTACGTCCTCTTGGTAGGCGCGCAGTCTGGCCACCATCCGGTTAAACTCGGCAGCTAGCTCCCCAATCTTGTCGTTCGAGGTGATCTCCGCCATTCCCTGGGCAGAGCCCTCCCCTAGGCGCCGCACCGCTTCAGTGAGGCGCACCGTAGGCCTGACCACCGCCCCTGAGACTCCCAGCCCCAAGAGAACTCCGATCAGGATGGCCCCGCTCGCAAAGCCGACCGTGGAAAAGATGGCCCGCCGGGCGGTGTTGCGGGACCTCTGGTTGCCCTCCATGAGAGCCCGGTGGTTCATCTCCAAGAGTTCCTGCAACCGGCCGCGGAGCTCTTTGAAGAGCGGCTCTATGCGGGCCAAGTAAAGCTGACGGGCCTGTTCGGCCTCCCCTGCCACTACCAGGTCGTGGAGGCGGCGGAAAAGCAGGTCGTATTCTTCGTGCTTTTCCTTAATCCGCCGCACCACTTCGCCTTCCCCGGGAAGGGTGACGTTTTGCTCTGCGCGTCGCAACCAGGACGAAAAATCCGCTTGCCCCAGCTGGTAGATATCGCTGCCTCCCCGCACCTCCCCTAAAAGCAGCAACAACTCCGCGCTATCCTGGCGCTCCAAGGAACCTACCATGTTCTCAGCCGCCAGAACGCTCAGGTAGTTCTCCCTGGTTATCGCCGTCAGCACCCGGTTCAGCAACAGAAAGTTATAAATGGCCCAGGCCCCTACAGCAGCGCTGAGTAGAACCGGGATTAAGTAAACCAAAAGGATCTTTTGGCGCAAGCTGCGCACTTTTGCCAACACCCAGCTCACCTGGTTGGAAGTGCCTTTCTCCACTCAAACTCATAAGGAAGTGTATTCTCCACGCTGGTATGATCTCCCTTGTTTTAATGTGGCACGATGGTGTGGTATGATTGAGTATAGCGAGGCGAAAAAATGTCCACCAGCGGTTATTATCGCACCGGCTGCCACCGGATGGCCCCCTTTTACGACCACCTGGTGGCCCTGGCCCTGTTGCCGGCAGGGGGAGAGATGAGGCTGCGCCGGGCCGTGCTGGCTGCGGCTTCCGTGGAGCCGGGCCAGCGCGTGTTAGACCTCTGCTGCGGCACCGGCACCCTGGCCGGCCTCCTGGCGGAGGAGGTGGGTGCGGCCGGCGAAGTGGTCGGGGTAGACTTCTCCGAAGCCATGCTGGCCGCAGCCCGGCGCAAGGTGCGGGCGTCCAACGCCGCCTTCCTCCACGCCAACGCCGAGGAGCTCCCCTTGCCCTCCGACCGCTTCCACCGGGTGACCATCACCCTGGCCCTACACGAGCTGACCGCCCGGGGGCGGAGGAATGTCCTGGCCGAAGCCTATCGCGTCCTGCAGCCGGGCGGGCGCCTCATCATCGCGGATCTCCACTATCCTCCGGGCCGGCTGAAGCGGGCCCTTTTTCGCCTCTACATGCTTTTGGAGACGGAAAACGCCTGGGAGATGGTGCGAGAGGATTTGCCCGCCGTTCTGAAGGCGCTGGGTTTTGGCCCCGTGCAGCAGGACGTGGGTTTTGGCGGCTTCCTCCAGATCCTCACCGCCACCAAGCCGCTTCCCGCCGCAACCCCCGCTCCGCCGGGGCAGGAATAGGTCTCTTACCCGGTTCCGCCCGGAGCGGCGAGGCTCCTGGTCCAGCGGCCGGTCCGGTAATAGGCCGTGGTCAAGAGGGCGCGGACCACCCACTCCACCAATACCACGGCCCAGAGAGCCGGAAGCGACCAGCCCCACAGCTCAACCCCCAGCCAGGTCATGGGCACCCGCCACAGCCAGGCTCCAGCGGCCGTGATCAGCAGAGGAGGGCGGGTGTCCCCGGCCCCGCGCAAGCCGCCGCTGATGACCTCCGCCCAACCGATGAAAGGCTCCGTAAAGGCGGCAAAGAAGAGACAACTCGCCCCTAGCTCCACCACCTCTTTTTGAGTGGTAAAGAGCCCCAACAACAGGCGCGGCACCAGCAGGAAGGCGCCGCCCAGGAGGGCCATCCACCCCACCGCCAGGCGCCAGGCCTGCCGCACCGCCGACCGGGCCCTGGCCTCCGAGCCCAACCCCAGGCTCTCCCCCATCAGGACGCTGGCGGCAATAGCCAGCCCGTAGCCGGGCATAAAGGCCAGCGACTCCACTGAGAGCGCCACTTGGTGTGCAGCCACCGCCACGGCTCCCAGCCGGGCCACCGCAAAGAGAGTGACTGACCTGGCCCCGTCCAGGATTAGGGTTTCCAGACCGGCCGGCAGCCCTATCCGGGCCAGGAGGACCGCCATCCGCCAATCGCTGCGCCAGAGGTCGCGCCCCGGCCAGATGCCCTCCTCTCTCCGCCAGAAGACCACCGCCGCCCCCAGCCCCACCGCCTCTCCCAGCACCAGGGCCCAGGCCGCCCCTGCCACGCCCAAACGAGGGAAAGGCCCGATCCCAAAGATCAAAAGGTAGTCCCCTGCGATATTGACCAAGTTGGTCAACCCCGTGGCTGCGAAGGCCGCCCTGGTGTTGCCGGCTCCCCGCAGGGCTCCGTTGATGGCCAGGGTGGGCAAAAAGAAGAAGGAGCCCAGGGCTGCAATGCGCAGGTAAACCTGGCCCAGGGCTGTCACTTCCCGCCCCAGGCCCGCCCAGCGGTAGACCGCCGGCGCGCTCCCAAAGGCGACAGCCGCCAGTACGCCGCCCAGGAGCACCGAAAGGCGCACTCCCTCGGCGGCTGCCCGGCGCGCCTGCCGCACCTCTCCCGCACCCCGGGCGCGCGCCACCAGGACCGTGACTCCTACGCCCACCCCGCCGAGGAAAAAGGCCAGGGAAAAGAGGACCTGCCCGCCCAGCGCCACGGCGCTGAGGGCCTGGGCCCCCAGCCTGGCCACAAAGGCCGTATCGGCGATGATGGCCATCATCACCAGCACCATCTCCCCGATGGCCGGCCAGGCCAGGGCCAGCACTTGGGCTAGGGTGACAGACCGGGCGGGCGCGGCTTCACCCTCGGCCGCGCCCGCGCCCTCGCTTCCCGGCTCCAGTGGGCTTGCCATCCCCCTCTACGCCCCCCACCCCTCCAGCGAGTTCATGACCAACCCCGTGATCAGCTTGGGGTAAAAGTAGGTGGACTTCTGCGGCATGGTCTCCCCGGCTTCCGCCACCGCCTTCACCTGCTCCACGCGGGTGGGGTTGAGGAGAAAGGCCAGCTGATACCGCCCCTCCCTTACTGCCCGGACCGCCTCCACCGCATCCCGCGTGTAGGTGATGTACTTCTGCTCCCGCTGCTCCTCTTCCGTAACCCCTAAAATCCGCTCCAACAGCAAGGCGTGGAGGACGGTGACGTCCAGTTCCCGCAGGGCCGGCGCCAGATGCGGCAGCTCAGCCTCCAGGACCTGGGGCCCCCGCAGGGAAAGGAGGTGGAATTCCTCTCCCCCCGCGTACACGCCCAGGGCGGGAACCTTCTCGCCTTCCCGAGCCAGCACCTGGAGAAAGGCCGCCACCGCCTCTTCCTGCCCTTCCTCCCCCTCCGGGAAAGGCAGGAGGTGGCGCTGAAAGTGCTCTTCCGCCCGCGCCAGAAATTCACCCGGCTTCAGACCCACCAACCCTTTCAACAGGCGATGGGTGGGGAAGATGGTCAGCCCCTCCCCGTCCAGGTTGACGAACATCATCATGACGTAGTCATAGGGCTGCGGCCCCGCAGCGGTCCCCTCCTGGCGCCGGCGCTCATCCCGGTAGAGAAGGGCTGTCTCGTAACGATGGTGGCCGTCGGCGATGTAGACCGGCCTTTCCCGCAGCAGCTCCTGCAGGGCAGCGATGGTCTGAGAGTCCTCCACCGCCCACAGGCGGTGGGCCACTCCCTCCTCGTCCGCAAAGTCGTACAGCGGGGGGAGCTTTCGCACCGCTTCCTCCAGCACCGCCTCGCCCTGCCTCGCCGGATCCGCATACAAGGCGAAGACCTGGCTGAAGTTGGCATGGCAGGCCCGCATCAGGCGCAGGCGGTCCTGCTTCGGTCCGCTCAGGGTCTTCTCGTGGGGGAGCACCACCCCGCGGTCCAGTTCCACCAGCTTCAAAAGCGCGATAAAACCGCGCCGCCGGCGGCG
>JASBVW010000329.1 GCA_029961005.1 Bacillota bacterium | reverse complement strand
CGCGCCTCGCGGCGCTCCGCATCGGAGAGGATGGCCTCGGCGGTGGCCAGGACCAAGACGGCGTCCTCGGCGTTGGTGCCCAGGGGGCGCCCCTCCCGGATCTGCTCTACAAAGGAGCGCAGCACCTGGCCGTGGGCCCACCAGCGCTCGTGGGGCGGGGCCGTCCGCTCACCCCACTGGGCCAGGACCCGGTCCTCTTCCTCGCCCTCCATGCGCCAGACCCGCAGGGCGTCGATGCGGCTCCCGCCCAGGACGATGGTGCCGCTCTCGCCAAAGATGCTGATCGTTTCCTCCAAATTGCGCGGGTAGACGTTGGTGGTCGCCTCCACTACCCCCAGGGCTCCGCTCTCAAAGCGCAGGGAGGCCACCACCACGTCGTCGGCCTCGATGTCGTGGATGCGGGTGGCGTACATGCCGCACGCCTCCACCGCCGGCCCCATGAACCACAGGAGGAGGTCCAGGGCGTGCCAGGCCGGGTTCAGGAGGACCCCCCCGTCCATCCCCCGGTCCTTGCGCCAGGGGGCGTCTTCGTAGTAAGCCGTGTTGCGGTTCCAGCGCACCGCCGCCACCCCGTGGCTCAGCCTTCCCAGCCGCCCGGAGCGCACCGCCTCGTAGACCATGCGACTGGTGGGGTAGTACCGGTTGGGGTGCACGGTGCCCACGCACAGCCCCTCCGCCTCCGCCAGGCGCAGCACCTCCCGGGCATCCTGCGCACTCAACGCCAGGGGCTTCTCCACTAAAACGTGTTTGCCGGCCTCCAGGGCCTCCCGGGCCATCCGGGCGTGCAGCCCGCTGGGGGTGGCGATGATGACCGCCTCCACCGCCGGATCCTCCAAAAGCCGGCGGTAGTCGGTATAGGCCCGGGCGCCGAAGGGGCCGGCCACCCGCTCCGCCGCCGCCGGCACTACGTCGGCCGCCGCCACCAGCTTGGCCTCCGGCAGGCGCAAGAACGCCTCCGTAAATTTGGACGAGACGGCCCCGCAGCCCACGAGGCCGAAGTGAACCGGTTTCCCGTTACGCCAGTCCGACACCGAACGCTGCTCCTTTCTTCTCCTCCCGGTAATACCGCACAATCGCCTCCGCCACCCGCTCCTGCTCCTCCCGGGTCAGTTCGGGAAAGACCGGCAGGGAGAGGACCTCCTGCACCGCCCGCTCCGTGGCGGGGTAGTCCGCCGGCCGGTAGCCAAAGCCGCGGAAGCACTCCTGTCGGTAGAGGGGGACGGAATAGTAAACCATGGACCCGATCCCCTGCTCCTTCAGATAAGCCTGCAGCTTGTCCCGCTCCGCCGCAGCAATGGTGTACTGGTGGTAGACGTGGTAGACCTCCGGCAGCTCCTCGGGCGGGCGCACCCGCCCCGCCTCAGCCAGGGGCCGCAAGAGCTCGTTGTACCGCGCCGCCAGCTCCCGCCGGCGCCTGGTCCAGCGCTCCAGGTGCCGGAGCTTGACCAGCAGGATGGCCGCCTGGAGCTCGTCCAGCCGGCTGTTCATGCCCAGGAGCTCGTGGTAATCCCGGCGCCGCGAGCCGTGCACCCGCAGGAGCCGCGCCTTCTCCGCCAGCTCCGG
>JASBVW010000328.1 GCA_029961005.1 Bacillota bacterium | reverse complement strand
CTTCACCCAGGTCTTCGACCGCTTTGGCACCGCAGGGAAAGGGGAACTGGTGGCTCGCATGCAGGACCTGATGGGCCTGTACGACTCCCTGAAGATCTGCAAGTTGAGCCTTCTGGGCGGCGTGACCCCCTCCCTGGCCCTGGAGTGGCTCAACCTGGCCACGGGCTGGGAGATGGGCCTGGAGGAGTTTCTCCTAGCTGGCGAGCGCATCTTCACCCTCAAGCGCCTCTTCAACCTGGGCTGCGGCGTCACCCGCCGGGACGACACCCTGCCCGAGCGCATCCTGCGCCTGCCGCGCCGGGAGGGCGGGGCCGGCGACAATTTGCCCCCGCTGGAGGTGATGCTGGAGGATTATTACCGGGTGCGGGGCTGGGACGCCGAGGGTCGCCCCACCCCCGAGCGCCTGCGGGCGCTGGGGCTGGCTTGAGGAGCCGGCCGGTCGTTTCCGGGGCCGCCCGCGAGGTGCACCGGGGCCGCACCCCGGAGTGCGGGCGGGCCGATCCCTGAGGGGCAGCAAGCCGATCCTGAGGGGCACCAGGCCGACCCCTGGGGTGCACGCAAGCTTCCGGCCGCGGGCTACCCGCCCAGCACTTCGGGGTTGACGATGTGCTGCGGCCTCTCCCCGCGGAGCGCGGCTAAGAGGTCGTTGGCGGCCAGGACGGCCATCTTGGCCCGCGTCTCGTAGGTAGCGCTGCCGATGTGCGGAGCCAGCACCACGTTCTCCAGATCCGCCAGGCCGGGGGTCAAGGCCGGTTCGTGTTCAAAGACGTCCAGGCCGGCACCGGCAATCCTCCGGGCGCGGAGGGCCTCCACCAGCGCCGCCTCATCCACCACCGGGCCCCGGGCCGTATTGATCAGGTAAGCCGTGGGCTTCATCAGAGCCAGTTCCCGGGCGCCAATCAGGTAACGGGTCTCCGGGGTGAGCGGGACGTGCAGGGAGACAAAGTCCGCCTCCCGGAGCAGATCGTGCAGGGGGCGGTACTCCACCCCCAGCCGGGCCTCCTCCTCGGGCGACCGGCGGGTGCGCTGGTAGTAGAGCACCCGCATGTTGAACCCCCGGGCCCGCCGGGCTACCGCCTCGCCGATGCGGCCCAGCCCCACAATGCCCAGGACCTTGCCGTTGACCTCTCCCCCCAGCAGCAGCTTGGGAGCCCAGCCGGTGAACTTCCCCGCCCGGACGTAGGCGTCGGCCTCCACAATGCGGCGGGCCACCGCCATCAACAAGGCCCAGGCCAGGTCGGCCGTGGCCTCCGTCAACACCCCGGGGGTGTTGGTCACCACGATACCCCGCCGGGTGGCCTCGGGGACATCAATATTGTTGATCCCCACCGCGTAGTTGCTGATGACGCGGAGGTGAGGAGCCGCGTCCATGGCCTCCCGGTCCAGGATGTCCGCCAGCATAGCCAGTACCCCATCTTTGTCGCAGAGAGCAGCCAAAAGCTCCTCCCGGCTGAGGGGACCCTCCTTCTCGTTGACCTGGACCTCCGCTTCTTGGCGCAGGATGGCCAAACCTTCCTCCGGGATGGCCTGGGTGACCAAAACCTTCGGGCGCTGCATCTTGAATCCTCCT
>JASBVW010000024.1 GCA_029961005.1 Bacillota bacterium | reverse complement strand
ACCTCGGCGATGATATTGACCACGATCACGTCAGGAGCGTGGCTCAACTCCTGCGGCAGGTTCTCCCCCGCCGCCGCCACGTCCCGCTCGTGGACCGAAACCACGTCTGCCACTCCGTTGCGGGCGGCATTTCGGCGCGCCGCCTGCACGGCTACCGGGTCTACGTCAAAGGCCTCTACCCGGCCCGCCCCCAGCCGGGCGGCCCCGATGGCCAGGATGCCGGAGCCCGTGCCCAAATCCCAGACGGCTTCTCCCTGGCGCAGGACCTCCTCCAGGACCTCCAGGCAGAGGGCGGTGGTGGGGTGGGTGCCCGTGCCGAAGGCCATGCCCGGGTCCAGTTCGATCACCACTCCCTCCGCCGGCGCCTCTTCCCACGAGGGGCGCACCAGGATGCGGCGCCCCACCCGGATGGGACGGTAATAGGACTTCCAGGCCTCGGCCCAATCTTCGTCCTCCACCCGGCGCACCTCCACCCGCCCCGGCCCCGGGGCCAGCCCGTATTGGCCGAGGCCGGCCACAAACTCCCTGATCTCCTGCACCCGCCGCTCCAGCCGTCCATCTACGGGGAAATAGGCGCTCACCCGCACCTCCCCGCTGGTCTGGCCGAGCACCGGCTCCGGATCGCTGATCACCGTCCCCTGGGCGCCCAGCTCTTGGAAGCGGTTGCTCACCGCCTCCACCGCCTCCGCGCTGGTCACCACCGTAATCTCAGCCCACTCCACCTCTCACCGCCTCCTCACTCACAGCAGCCCTTTCCGGAAAGCACAGAGGGCGGTACCCGCACCAGGGCGGACAGTCCGCGCTCCCCGGCGGAAGGTCTTCGCCATCCATCTCCTCCGCCCGCCGACAGAGCTCCGCCAGGCGTTGCTGGACTTCTGCGGCCCCGGCGGAGTCGACGGGCCAGCTGACCACCTGATCGGGTTCCAGAAAGTAGAGGACCGCCTCCTGCACCTCCAGCCCCAACAGCCGACGAACCGCCAAGGCGTAGGCCTCCAATTGAAGCCGGTAGCGCTGCGCCGCTTCTGCCAGCCACTCCCCCTCCACGCGGTTGGTCTTGAAGTCCAGGAGTAAAGCCCGGCTTTTCTCCCTTTCCTCCTCTAAAATCTTGTCCACCACCCAGGAGAGGACCCAGCGTTCCAGGCGCCAGCGAAACTTCCATTCGCTGAAGACCCGGGAGGCCTCCTGCACCCGCCGGTAGAGCGAGGAGCGGAGGTAACGGCGCAGGAGGGGGGCTACCTCGGCGTAG
Source organism: Bacillota bacterium (assembly GCA_029961005.1). Classification (GTDB taxonomy): domain Bacteria; phylum Bacillota; class UBA5301; order JASBVW01; family JASBVW01; genus JASBVW01. The sequence goes on along the minus strand of JASBVW010000024.1, from coordinate 9,603 downwards.
ACCTGATCCAGGAGCTGCCGCCCCGCCAAGCCCTCGGCCCGGGCCGCCCGCTCCACCAGCCGGCGCAGGCCCTCTTCGTCCGGCTCTTTTCCCTCCAGCCATTCGCAGACGCGGTGGACCACCCGCCCCCGCACCACGGGCAGCAAGGCCAGGGCAGCCACCCCTGCCTCTCCTCCCGCCTCCGGCTCGCCCGACGCGGGGACGCCGGGCTGCAGCGGCTCGGGAATCCCCCACAAGTGGCCATACCAGTAACGCCGGGGGCACAGCTCCAGCTCCAGGAGGGCCGTGACCGGATAGATGGAAAGGGCAGGCCGGGTGCGCCAGGGGGAGGCCAAAGCCAGGGCGCGCTGCTCTGCGGCGGTCAGCGGGGGCGCCTCTGCCGCAGGACCGCCCGAGGCTGGCCAGCCGGGCGCCCCTTCCCCGCCCCACTCCTCCCAAGCCGCCGCCACCCTCCTTTGCCTCTCGGGAGCTCGACCCCCCGCCACCCGCAGGCGCAGCGAACCGAATTCAAAGTCCGCCCGCGCCTCTTTCTCAGCCCTTGCGGGGCAGGCCTCCGGCCAGCCCTCCGCCGTCGCCCGGAGCACCCAGTCCAGCCAGGAACCCCTTCTCCGCGCCCGGGCGGGCGGAGGAACAAGTGCGGCCGAGCTCTCCAGTCCCTTGGGGCTTCCGGGCTTCTCTGAGGCCGCCGGCTCCTCCTGGCCCTCCAGGGCCGCCTCCCCTGCCGGCTCTGGCTCCTCCTGTCCTTCCTGCACGGAGAGGGCGGAGGAGATGATCAGGTAATCTCGGGCCCGGGTCATGGCCACGTAAAGGATACGGGCCTCTTCCTCCTCCCCCCGCCGCTCAAGGGCGGCTTGGATCTCCCGGTACAGCCCGGTAGGCAGCGGTTCTCCTTCGTGATTCAGGACTTTGAGCCCCAACCCCCTTTCGCGGTCGAACAAGACCCCTTCCGACTCGCTCACAAAGGCCCTCCCCGCATCGACCAGGAAAACCACTGGGAACTCCAACCCTTTGGCCTTATGCACGGTGAGGAGCTTGACGGCCTGTGCCTCTTCCACCTCGGGGTCGGCCTCGCCCTCCTCCGCCTCCCGCTCCAGGATCTCCTCCAGGTAGGCCAAAAAACCGCTGAGGGCGGAGTTCCCCGTCTCGCTCACGATGCGCTCTACTGCCCCTTCCAGCTTGCGCACGTTGGCCAAGGCCTGCCGGCCGTCCGGCCGGGCCGCCCAAAAGGCCACCAGGTCCGTCTCCGCCACCGCCCGGGCCAAGAGCTCGTGGGGAGCCAAAAGGTCCCGCTGCAGGAGGAGCCCCTCCAGCACCCCGGCGGCCCGCCGGGCCAGGGTCAAATCGTTCCCGGGGGGCAAAAGCTCCTCCGCCGCCTGAAGAGCCTGCCACAACCGCCCTCGCCCGGGCTTTCCCCGCTCGGGCCCGCCCGCGCAGAGGGCCAAAAGGCAGAGGGCGTCGTCCGAAAGGCCAAAAAGGGGCGAGCGCAGCACCGCCGCCAGGGAAAGGTCGTCTTCCGGATCGGCCAGGAACCGCAGGAGCGAGAAGAGATCGGTCACCTCGGGCCGCTGGTACAGACCCCGCCCTCCGGCCACCAGATACGGAATCCCCCGCCGGCGCAGGGCCCGCTCGTACAGGCCCACGTCCGCCAGGGTGCGAAAGAGCAGGGCGATCTCCCGGTACTGGCGGCCCTCCTCCCGGACCAGCTCCTCAATCCGCCCGGCTACCGCCTCCGCTTCCGCAGCCCGCCGCTCTTCCGCCGTGCCGCTTTGGGGCACCAGGAGTAGCTCTGCCACCGGCGACCCGGGGTTGGCAAGCGGGCCCGGGCGCCCCGGCACCCCCTCTTCCCAGGCCGCCGCCGTCTCCGTCCTCCCCGCCTCCGCACCTCCGGCCGCCGCCCGCCCCTGGAAGACGTACCTCCCCACCAAGTTCACAAAAGCGAGCAGCCCGGGCAGGGTGCGGAAATTCTCCCGCAGCGGCACCACCTCTCCTCCCCTCTCCTGCAGGGTTTTGACGGCGGCGTGGAAGAAGCCCGCCTCCGCCCCTCGGAACCCGTAGATGGACTGCTTGGGATCGCCCACCAGAAAGAGGACGGGGGAGCGCCCCTCCCCTCCTCCGGCGTCGGCTGCCGGCTGGAAGGGCCAGCCTTCCAAACCCGCCAGGAGGGAAATGATCTCCTGCTGCAGAGGGTTGATGTCCTGGTATTCGTCGACCAAGAGGAAGCGATACCGCCCTTGGTACCGCCGCGCCACCTCCGGCCGCCGGAGGAGGTCCCGCACCAAAAGCTGGAGGTCATCGTAATCCAGGGCCGCCGTCTCCTCCCGTCTCCGGCGCCACCGCGCCTCGAGACCCTCCAAAAGCCCCAAAAAACTTTCCACGTACGGTTGGGAGGCCAGGTCCGTCCAGAGAGACTCCACGCGGGCGTAGCCGTCCCGGATCGCCTCCAACAGTGGCCGCAGCCTCTCCGGCGCCCGGCCGGTCAGCTTCCGGTGCACCTCCAGGAGGTCTGCCCAGGCCGCCCAGCCTTCCTCCCGCCCCGGGTCCAGGGGACGCCCTCCGTCGGCCTGGGCCGCCAGCACCTCCAGCCGGGGGCGCGCGGCGGCCCAGGCGGCCTGCACCTCCTCCCAGCGCCGGCGAGCAGAACCCTTCTCCTCGCTCACCCCGGCCGCCAGCTCCTCCCACGCCCCGGCCAGCTCGCCGCAGGCCGCCGGGAGGCGGCGGGCAGCTTCGGCCAGGCGCTGGCCGTGGCGCCGACGCACCTCCTCCACCGCCAGACCCGCCGTGCGCAACTGGTGAAAGACCGAGACCAGGTGCCGCACCAGTCCGCTGCGGCCGTACTCCTCCACCAGCAGGGCCACCCCTGCGACTCCTCTCTCCAGCCCGGCTCGCACCTCTTCCTCCGCCAGCCCGTAGAGGACGGCCTCGGCTGCCGCGCGGTCCAGAACGGTGAACTGGGGGTCCAGCCCCGCCTCCACCGGGTTCTCCCGCAAGAGGCGGGCGCAGAAGCTGTGGAGGGTACAGATGGGGGCCTGCTCCAACTCCTGCAAGGCCCGGCGCCAGCGGGCTTGGAGGTCGGGCCGACGCGCCCGCCGCAGCAAGGCCGCAAGCTCCTCCCTGATCCGCTCCTTCATCTCAGTAGCCGCTTTCTCCGTAAAGGTGAGGGCCACCATTTGGCCCAGCTCCGCCTGCCGGGAGTGGAAAGCCGCCAGATAGCGCAGCGTGAGGACCAGGGTCTTGCCCGACCCTGCTCCCGCCACCACTGCCATATGCCGCCCCCGCTGGCGCACCGCCCGCACCTGATGGCGGGTCAGCCTTCTCTTGCAGCCTTCTGCTCCCATTTCAGCCCTCGCCCTCTCTCCCGCTTTCTGCTCCCCGGCCAGTGGAGGCGCCCTCTTCCTTCTCCGCCAGGCGCCACCGGTCGTACCGGCAGACCGGGCGGTAGGGGCAACGCCCCCGGCACTGCTCCGCAGAGCGGCCCGGCCGGACCCGGAATTCCCCGCCGCGGATCAGGCGCACGCATTCCAGCGCCTGCTCCTCCACCCGGGCTAGCAACTCCTCCCACTCCCTCTCCCCCACCACCCCATCCTTTCTCCTTCCTCCTCCCGGCCGGCCGCTCTCCTCCCGCCAGAGGCCGGGGGAGCGCCTGCACTCCCGGCCCAGACGGTAGTAGCTGCCCCCAGCGGCGCGGCCAGGCAGAAGCACCCGCTCCACCGCCAAAAGGTAGAGCGGCAGCTGGAGATCCCGCCCCGCCCGCAGCTCGCCGTAAGTAGGGGTAGAGCCGCTCTTGTAGTCGTAAACCGCGCAATTTCCCCGGCCGTCCAGATCGATGCGGTCGATCCGGCCCCGCACCACCACCTCTTCCCCGCCCGCCTTCAGGTGCAACGGCTCCGGTTGCGAGCGCGGGTCTCCTTCCGGGCCGGGGGGAAGGCCAAAGGCAATCTCCAAGTAGGCCGGGTACCAGGGGGAGCTCCGCGCCGCTTCCAGTTCGCAGCGCAGCCAGCGCTCTAGGGTGCGGACCAGCCTGCGTTTCTGCAGAGACCAGAAGCCACCTGACAGGGCGCGCCCCCTTCCCTTCGCCTCTTCCTCGTACTGCCGGCACTCTTGCTCGATCGCCTCCTGCAGGGCAGCGCGATACTCCTGCCAGGCCTCCGGGTTCAGGGGCCGCCCGCAATAGGGGCGCAAGAAACGGGCCAGGATGCGGTGGTAGAGGTACCCCAGGTCTGCAGGGGCGGCCTCTTCCCCTTCCTCTTCTGCCGGTTCCAACCCCAGCACCTCCCGGCAGAAGAAGCCGAAGGGGCAGCGCACAAAACCGTCCAGTTGCGTGGGAGTAAAGCAGCGGCCCGGTCCGAAGGCGGCCCTCAACCTCTCCTTGGCCTCAGGACGGCTCAGAAGGCCGTCGTAAGGGCCGTAAGAGCTCCCCCAGCGCTCTTCGTCCGCCTTGATGCGCCAGAGCAGGGCAGAAAGGGACTCCCCCTCCTTCCGCAGGAGAAGGGAAAAGAGCCCCGGCGGCGCGGCCTCCGCTCCGGTCTTCCACCAGCCAGCCAGGGCAAAGGCCCTCAGTTCCCGGGCGTTAAGCGGCCACTCCTCCGCCTGGGGCGGCTCCGGCTCCGGTTCCGCCCGCCCGCCCAGCTCCCAAAGGTAGAGGGAAGGCAGGACGGGCTGCCCCTGCTCATCCCGGCCGGGGTAGCTGAGGAAGAGCCACCGGCGGGCCTGCTCGGCCAGGTGGCGCAGGAGCAGCTCTTCCTTTTGCCTCCGCTCGGCCTCGTCCTCCAGCAGGAGCCCCGCCCGCCGGAGCTCCCTGCGCTCGCTGTCGCTCAAAAGCCAGTCGGGATGGAAGTGGCGGGGGTAATTCCCCTCCCGCATCCCGCTGAGAAAGACGGCGGCCAGGCCCAACCCCCGCACCTCCCCCGGCTCCAGGACCCGCACCCCGCCCCGGTCCCCGGGCCGGAGGAGCACCCGCTGCCGGGCCGCCCCCCGCTGCACCGCCGCCAGGAACTGGGCCAGGGGCAAGGCCTCTTCCTCCTCCCCCGCCAGGGCAAAGCCCTGCACCACCTGCCGCAGAACCTCCCGCAGCCTCTCCCGAGCCAAAAGTTCCCGCAGAGCGGCAGAACCCGCGGTCAAGGGAGGGAGGGGCAGGCGGTTCAAGCGCTCTTCCAGCCGGGCGGCCCACTCCACAGGGGTGGCTTTCTCCCACCGGCTGCCCGCCTCTTCCCGCAACGCCTCCAAGCTCCCCGCCACCAGGGGCAGCGCGGTCAACGGCGTCTCCACGTCCAGCGCGCAGGGAATCCCGGCCGCCCGAAGGGCCTGCGCTATCCTCTGCCGCTCCGCCTCCTCCCGGGCCACCACCGCCACCTCTTCCGGCCCCTCTACCTTTCCGTCCAGCAGCAGGGCTTTAATCCGGAGGCTGATGGCCCGGGCTTCCGCCTGCGGGTCCGCCGCCCTCAACACGGCCACCTCCGGCTGGCCGGGCTCTCCGCCCGGCGGCCGGGCCACTTCTTCCCACCGGACCTCCAGGCCTGCCAGGGAACGCCGGAGGGGTTCGTACCGGCGAGCCTCCTCCCCTCTCAGGGGAAGATTGAGGACCACCTCCAGCCCCGCCTCCTCCAAGGCCCCCAGCAAGGCGCTCTGGGCGGGGGTAAAGTCGTAAAAACCGTCCAGGACCACCCGCCGGACCCCGGCCAGGGAACGAAAGCCGCCCCGGCGCAACCTTCCTACCAAGTAGTTGAGCCGGTCCTCCTTCTCCCACAGGCCCCGCTCCTCCAGGCAGCGGGCGTACTCCCGGTAAATCGCCGCCAAATCCGCCAGGCGAGCCTGTACGGCCGGAGAGCGCCAGTGCTGGCCGACCCCGGCGCTCCCCGCCAGGTCCCGGAGAGCCTTTTCCCAGCGCTGGGGATCGATCCCGGCCCGCTTCCATTCCGAGATGAGGGCCCCCAGCGCCCGGGCCACCCCCGGGAGGTGGGCGATGGGCGAAAGGTAGTACAGGCGCCCCCCGGCCTTCAACCGGAGCAGAATCCGCTCCAGGGCCACCTCACGGGCAGAGGCGCCGACCTCGCTGCGGGCGTAGCCCTCCTCGCTCAACAGCTTTTCTGCCAGCCCATCCATCAGGTAGAGGCGGCTTTCACCGCATCCGAAAAGGCCCGGGCCGGCCCACAGGCGCCGCTCCAGCTCCCGGTGCAGGGCAGGGGTAGCCGCCACGTACAGCCACTCTTCTCCCCGGCCCTCCGCCATCTGAGCGCGCAGTTCCGCCAGGAGCCGGCAGCGCCCGCCCTCCCCAGCCACACTGCACCAGACCTGGAGCATGTTCAGGCCTCCTTTCCCGCCTTTGGTAATTCCCTCCCTCTACCTCCACTTCCTGCCCCCACTCTTGTCTTCTGCGCGCCGGCTGGTAAAATAGACAAGGGTGATTCGCTGTGTCATACCTGGGGCGGCTCTTTCGCCAGCTCAAGCCCTATCGCTTTCACCTCAGCGCAGCTTCGGCCGCTCTCTTAGGGGTCACCGCCATCAACCTGGCCTCCCCTCTCCTCATCCGCTCCCTGCTGGCAGCTCTGCACGGCGGGGCAGGAGCCGAACGGAGGATCATGCGCCTGGGCGCGCTGCTCATCGGCCTCTACCTCCTGCGCGTAGTCCTGCAGTTCCTCTCCCGCCACCTCAACCACGTGGCAGCCTACCGCTTCATCGGCGAGATGCGCCTGCGGGTCTACGAGCACCTGCAGCGCCTCTCCCTGCGCTTTTACCACGACCGGCAAGTGGGGCAGCTCCTCTCCCGAGCCGTCAACGACACGGCCACCTTTGAGGTGCTCATCGCCCATGCCGTGCCCGACCTGGCCATCAACGCCCTGGTGCTAGCGGGCGTGGCGGCCGTCCTTTTCGCCCTCCACCCCGGTCTGGCCGCCCTGACCATGCTGCCCGCCCCCTTCCTGATCTTGGCCGGGGTGAGGTTTATCCGCCGGGCGCGGCCGGCTTTTCGCGCCGCCCAGCGCAGCCTGGGGGACCTGAATGCCGTCCTCCAGGACAACTTCTCCGGCATGCGGGAGATCCAGGCCTTTACCCAAGAGGAGCGGGAACTGGAGCGGGTGGCCTCCTCCATCGACGGCTACTCGCGGGCCATCTTGCAGGCCGTCCGGCTCAGCGCCTTCTACCACCCCCTGATTGAACTACTCGGGGCCCTGGGGACGGTGGCCGTAGTCTGGTTCGGCGGGAAGCTGGTCCTGGCCGGAAATCTCCAGGTGGCAGATCTGGTGGCCTTTCTCCTTTACTTGGGCTTGTTCTACCAGCCCATCACCACCCTGGGGCGGGTGATCGAGGACTTGCAGCAGGCCCTGGCCGGCGCTGAACGCGTCTTCGAACTCCTGGACACGGAGCCGGAGGTGACCGAGCCGCCGGGAGCCCGGCCGCTGCCGCCGGTGCGGGGAGAGGTGGAATTCCGGGGGGTTTGGTTCGCCTATTCCCCGGGGAAACCGGTCCTGCAGGACATCTCCTTTCGGGTCGAGCCGGGCGAGACCCTGGCCCTGGTGGGGCCCACCGGCGTGGGAAAGACCACCATCGCCGCCCTCATCCCGCGCTTCTACGACCCGGACCGGGGCGCAGTCCTGATTGACGGAGTAGACGTGCGCACCGTCACCCTCTCCTCCCTGCGCCGCCAGGTGGCCCTGGTCCTTCAGGACGTCTTCCTCTTCCACGGCACCGTGCGGGAGAACCTCCTCTACGGCGCCCCCTGGGCCAGCGAGGAGGAGATGGTCCGGGCCGCCCGGGCTGCCCGGGCGGAGGAGTTTATCTTGCAGCTGCCTCAGGGCTACGATACTCCCATTGGGGAGCGGGGCGTCAAGCTCTCCGGCGGGCAAAAGCAGCGGCTCTCCATCGCCCGGGCCCTCCTGCGCAACGCCCCCATTCTGATCCTGGACGAGGCCACCTCGGCGGTGGACACCGAGACCGAGCGCGCCATCCAAGAGGCCTTGGAGGAGCTGGTCCGCGGCCGCACCACCATCGTCATCGCGCACCGCCTCTCCACGGTGCAGCGGGCCCACCGGATCCTGGTGCTGGACCGGGGGCGCATCGTGGAGAGCGGGACGCACCGGGAGCTCTTGGCCCGCGGCGGACTGTACGCCCGCCTCTGGTCCGCCCAGCCCGGGCTACTGGCCCCGGAGGAGGTGCCGGCGCGGTGAAACCGCCCATCCGAGCCATCCTGGACCGCTTGGCGGCCCGCTATCCCGAAGCGGCCTGCGGGTTGCGCTTTGCCGACCCCTTCCAGCTCCTGGTGGCCACCCTCCTCTCCGCCCAGTGCACGGATGCCCGAGTGAATCAGGTGACCGCCCGCCTCTTTGCGCGGGCCGCCCACCCCCGGGCCCTGCTGGAGTTACCTCCTCAGGAGCTGGAGGAGCTCCTGCGCCCCTGCGGGCTGCACCGGACCAAGGCCGCCCACCTGCGGGAAGCCTGCCGCCTCCTGGTGGAGGAGCACGGCGGGCAGGTGCCGGAGACGCGCCGGGAACTGGAGCGCCTGCCCGGCGTGGGGCACAAGACGGCGGGGGTGGTGCTGGCCAACGCTTTTCACCAGCCGGTCTTGCCGGTGGACACCCACATCTTCCGCGTCTCCCACCGCCTGGGGCTCAGCTCCGCCCCAGACCCCGAGCGCACCCAGGAAGACCTGGAGGCCCTCGTCCCGCCGGAGGAGCGGGTGGTGGCACACCACCGCTTCATTGCCCTGGGGAGGGAGCTCTGCACCGCCCGGCGCCCGCGCTGCTCGGCCTGCCCCCTGGCCGACCTGTGCCCCTCGGCCGGCCTTCTTTCGGCCGAACCCGGCGGCACCCCGGGCGGGGGCGGCATCCCCACCGGGAATAACGGCATCCCCGCCGGAGAAAATGAAAAAAGCTGACCACTTTTCCCCGGGAGGAAGCAAGCTTGGAACAAAACCTCGGCGCCAGCGAACGCGTGGGACGCACCGCCCTGGCCATCCTGCTTTTGGCTCTGCGCTTCGGTCGACCGGTGACGGGCTGGGGAGGTCTGGTCCTCCTCCTGGCCGCGCTGTACGGCTTCTTCACCGCCGCCCTGGGGTACTGCCCCCTCTACGCCGCCTTGGGTTGGTCGACCCGCCGCGCTTAGGCGCGTTTAGGGGAGCATCCCCCGCTCCAGGGTCTGCGGGGTAAAAAAAGCGTCCGGAAACCCCGGGCAAAAGCGCAGGGTGACAATCTCCAGGGAAGTTCGGCGCTGTTCCAGGAGATTCTCCAGCTCCAGGCGGCGCAGGACCCAACGGCCGGCGATGCGCTGCGGAAAGGACGCCCTCAGGATCTTCCACAGCCGCCCCTCTTGCTGGTAGAACTCGGCCCTCCGCGGCAGGAAGCGCTCTTTTTCAATCCACAGGCGCACCCGGCTGTACGGCCCCGCAGCCTGCCGGGGCACGAGCTCCAGCACGTGACACGCGGCCCCGCCCAGCTCCTCCCCCCCGACGACCCGGGCGCGGTAGCCGCGCCGGTCGAAGAGCTGCCCCAGCTCCTCGTAAGAGAGGTCGCCGCCCAGAAAGGGAACGCTGCGCAGGGCAGGAGGAAGGGGGGTCGCCCGGCCCACCGCCGGCAGATAGACCCAGACGGATCACTCTGCCCAGAGGAGGCCAGC
>JASBVW010000023.1 GCA_029961005.1 Bacillota bacterium | reverse complement strand
AGCCACCGTACCCGCCGCCAGGCCGTCCAGCCCGTCGGCCAGGTTGACGGCGTTGGATGTGCCCACCATGATCAGGGTCCCGAACAGGATGTACCCCCAGAGGGGGAGTTGAAGTGTCACGGGCACCCCCGGCAGGCGGACGCTCGTCCCCAGGTCGGGGGTGGCGGCCACCGCCGCCGCCACCAGCACCCCCAGGATCGCCTGGGCCAGGAGCTTTTCCCGCGCCCGCAGGCCCAAAGACCTTTTGTGGACGACAATGATAAAGTCATCCGCCAGGCCGATGAGGGCAAAACCGAGCACCGCCACCGTCAAGAGCAGAACAAACCTCTCCCCTCGCCCAAACGCCAGGGCAGCCGTCAACCAACCTAGGAGAAGGAGCACTCCGCCCATGGTGGGAGTGCCGGCTTTCTTGAGGTGCCCCTGCGGCCCGTCCGCGCGAATGGCCTGACCGGCCTTCAAGCGCCGCAAAAGCCCGATGGCCGCCGGACCCGCCGCCAGGACCAAACCAAATGCCAGAGTGCCTGCTGCCAGCAAAGACGTCGAGATCACTTACCGCCACTCCTCTCCCTCTGAGGCCAAAAGGCCGGCTACCTCCTCCATCTTCATGGCCCGCGAACCCTTGACCAGGACCACGTCCCCCGGTCGCAGGAGCGAGAGCATCCACTCGGCCGCCGACTGCCGGTCCGGCCAGTGGCGGGCCCGCTCCGGGCCGAGGCTGAGCTGCGCCTCTTCCACCAGCCACCGGGCGCGCTCCCCCACCCCGGCCAGGTAGTCCACCCCCTGGGCGGCGGCATAGCGGCCCACCTCCCGGTGCGCCGCCTCCTCCTGCGGCCCCAGTTCCAACATATCGGCCAAAACGGCCAGCTTGCGCCCTCCCCCGGCCAGAGAGGACAAAAGGCCCAGCGCCGCCCGCATGGAGGCCGGGCTGGCGTTGTAGGAGTCGTCGATGACCAGCCAGCCGCCTCGAGCGCGCCGCAGCTGTTGGCGCCCGGCGGTGCGCCGGGGCGAGGCCAGCCCGGCCTCCACCGCTTCCCACCCCACCCCCAGAGCCAAACCTACTGCCGCCGCCGCCAGAGCGTTGGCGACGTTGTGCCGCCCGGGCAGCCCCAGGTGCACCCGGCGGCTCTCCCCTCCGAAGGTGAGGAGAAAGTCCAGTCCCTCCGCCCCCCGGTCCTCGATCTCCTCCGCTCGGCAGTCCGCGCGGGGAGAGGTAGCCGCCAGGCCGTAAGTGAGCACCCGGCCGGGCGCACGGGCGGCCATGGCCAGCACCAGAGGATCGTCGGCATTCAGCACGGCCAGTCCGTCAGGTGGCAGGGAGGAGATGAGCTCAGACTTGGCCTCAGCAATGGCTTCCTGGCTGCCCAGAAGCTCCAAGTGGGAGAGCCCCACGTTGGTCACCACTCCCACCGTCGGCTGCGCCAGGGCAGCCAGGGCGGCGATCTGGCCGCGCCCGCGCATGGCCAGCTCCACCACGGCCGCTTTTACTCCCGCCTCCAGCTGAAAGAGGGTGAGGGGGAGGCCGACCTCATTGTTGTAGTTGCCCGGGGTGGCAGCCACCCTCCAGCGCGCGCCCAGGACCGAGGCCACCAGATCCTTGGTGGTGGTCTTGCCGGTGCTGCCGGTGATGCCCACCACGGGCAGGGAAAAGCGCCGCCGGTACCAGCCGGCTAGGGCCTGGAGCGCCGCCAGGGTCTCGGGCACCGCCACCACCGCCGGGCCCTCGCCCTCCCCTCGCACCGGCGGCCAGTACTCCTCCGAACCCTCCCGCACGCACAGGCAGACTGCTCCCGCCTCAGCGGCCGCCGCCAGGAACTCGTGGCCGTCCCGCCTCTCCCCCGGCAGGGCAAAGAAGGCCATCCCCGGCTTCAGCCGGCGGGAATCCACCTCCACCCCGCGCACGGTCAGGTCCGCCGGGCCGCTGGCGAGGCGGCCCCGCACCGCCTCCACCAACTGGCCCACCGCAATGGCGTCCACTCAACTCCCCTCCCTGGCCAGGCGCCGCCTGAGGGCCCGGCGCGCTTCTTCCCGGTCGTCAAAGTGAACGGTCCGGTCGCGAAAGATCTGATACGTCTCGTGGCCCTTGCCGGCGATGACCACCGCATCGCCGGTCTGGGCCAGATCTACAGCGCGCTGGATGGCCTGGGCGCGGTCCAGCACCACCTCGTACGGGCGGGCGGTGGGACGGAGCCCCTCTTCGATCTCCCGGCAAATGGCCGCCGGATCCTCGCTGCGCGGATTGTCAGAGGTCACCACCACGTAGTCCGCCTCCCGGCCCGCGATCTCACCCATCACCGGCCGCTTGGTTCGGTCCCGGTCCCCACCGCAGCCGAAGACGGCGATGACGCGCCCGGAGGTGACGCCGCGCACGGCCCGCAGAATCTTTTCCAGGCCGTCCGGCGTGTGGGCGTAATCCACGATCACCGAGAAATTCTGCCCCTCTTCCACCGCCTCAAAGCGCCCCGGCACCCCTCTCACCTTGGCCAGCCCCTTCTGGATGGCCTCCGGCGGGATGCCCAAGCCCCAGGTGACGGCCGCCGCCGCCAGGGCGTTGGAGACGTTGAACTCCCCCGTCAGGTGCAGCCGCAGGGGAAGGGTGCCGGTGGGCAAAAGCACCCGCATGGCCATACCCCGCGCCTCCAGATCCACCTCCGCCCCTTGCACTTCCGCCCCCTCTCGCCGGCCGTAGGTCACTATCCGCACCTTTTTTTCGTCTATCTGGCGGCGGATAAAGGAGGCCTGCGGGTCGTCGGCGTTCAGCGCCGCCACGGCCCGCTCCTTCCGCCCGCCGAAGCGCCGCCCCCGGCCCAGGCCGGCCAGAAAGGCCGCCTTGGCCTCCAGGTAGGCCTGGAGGGTCCCGTGAAAGTCCAGGTGGTCCTGGGTCAGGTTGGTAAAGACCCCCGCGTCAAAGAAACACCCGTCGATGCGGTGCAGGACCACGGCGTGGGAGGAGACTTCCAGCACGGCGGCCGTAGCTCCTTCCGCGACCATGCGCGCCAGGAGCTCCTGGAGATCCGATGCCTCGGGTGTGGTGCGCTCCGCCGGCAGCTCCCGCTCCCCGATCAAGTTGCGGACGGTGCCGATCAGCCCCACGATGTGGCCGGCCTCCTCCAAGATGGCCTTGATCAAGTAAGTGGTAGTGGTCTTGCCGTTGGTGCCGGTCACCCCCACCACCAGAAGCTTCTCCGCTGGATAGCCGTAAAAGGAGGCCGCCACGGGGCCCAGAGCGGCCCGCGTATCGGCCACGCGCGCCACGGCCACCCCTGCCGGCACCTCCACCGGCCGCTCCACCAGCACGGCCGCCGCCCCGCGGCCGATAGCTTCCGGGATAAACTGGTGGCCGTCCTGGCGCAAGCCCCGGATGGCCACAAAGAGGTCCCCGCCCTTGACCCGGCGCGAATCGTGCGCCACCCCGCTGATGACCGCGGTGCCGCGCCGTTCCAACACGGGTAGGCCAGCCAGGACCTCATCCAAGCTTTTCTCCATCTCTTGCCACGCCCTCCATCCATAGGATCTCCGGCCGCCGCCTGCTTAAACTCAGGGGACGATATCCTCCCCCAGCGTCCCTTCGTCCGCCGTGTGGAGGAGCACCAGGGTTCCCACCGGCACCTGAGCGCCCGGCTTGGGTGTCTGGTCGATCACCACCTGGCCGTGGCCGGTGAACCGGAAGCGCAGCTTGGCCTTGGTCACCACCTGCTCCGCTTCCGCCCGGAAGAGGCTACGGGCGTTGGGCACCACCGCCAGCTCCTCCCCGTGCGGCCCGCGCCCCGGCGGGGGCGGGGTTTCGAGGCGGGGCGGCACTTTAAGATAAGCCATCACGTCCCCCAGCACGGCCTGAAAAACGGGCGCCGCCAGCACGCCGCCGTAAGTAACGGGCGTCTGCGGCTCGTACAAGGCCACCAGAATGGCCACCACCGGCTCGTCAAAAGGAGCGAAACCGGCGAAGGAGGCCACCACCTTCGTGCGGCTGTAGATCCCGCCCTCCGCAATCTGGGCCGTGCCGGTCTTCCCCGCCGCGCGGTAGCCCGGGACCTCGGCCCGCCGCCCCGACCCGTTGACCACCACTGAGCGGAGGATGCGCCGCAGTTCCCGCGCAGCCTCCCGGGAGATCACCTGCCGGAGGGGCTGAGGCTCGCGGCGCTCGATCACCTTCCCCGAACGCTCCCGGATCTCCCGCACCAGGTAAGGGCGCATCAGCAGCCCGTCATTGGCCACCGCCGACAGGGCAGTCAAGAGCTGCAGCGGGGTGACGCTGATCCCTTGCCCGAAGCCGATATTGGCCCACCCGACCGTGGTCATCTTGTCCGGGGGGTGCACCTGACCTACGGCCTCTCCCGGAAAGTCGAGGCCGGTCTTTTCCCCGAAGCCAAAGGCCTTGATGTACTTGTAAAAGCGCTCCCCGCCCAACTCTAGACCCAGGGTGGCAAAGGCCACGTTGCAAGAGTTCTCCGTGGCCTCGACGAAGTTCTGGCTCCCGTGCCCGCCCGCCTTCCAGCAGCGGATCCGCCGACCGCCGACCACAATGTAACCGGGGTCGTAGAACCTCCGCCCGGGAGTGACCAGGCGCTCCTCCAGGGCCGCCGCCGCGGTGATGACTTTAAAGGTGGAACCGGGCTCGTACAGGTCAGTCACGGCGTAATTGCGGCGGTTTTCCACGGGGAAGTCGTTGTAACGATTCGGGTCGTAGGAGGGCTCGTTGGCCAGGGCCAGGATCTCCCCTGTGCGCGGGTCCATGACGATCAGCACGCCCTTGCGCGCCTTGGTCTCCGTCATGGCGCGGCGCAACTCGCGCTCGGCCACGTACTGGATCACGCGGTCAATGGTCAGAACCAGGTCGTACCCCTCCCGCGGGGGGACGTACTGCCGCAGACCCCCGGGAATCTCCCTGCCCGCGGCGTCCCGTTCGGCCATCACCCGGCCGGGGATGCCCCGCAGGTAGCGGTCGTACTGATACTCCAAACCCTCCAGCCCCTGATTGTCTATCCCGGCGATGCCCAGAACCTGGGCCGCCAGGGTGCCATTAGGGTAAAAGCGCTGCGGGTTCTCCACCAAGCCGATGCCCGGCAGCGCCGCCTCTCGGATGGCGCGGGCCTCTTCAGGGGTGAGGCGCTTCTTGATCCATTCAGCGGCAGACCGCTTGGTCAGGCGCGCCAAGACCTGGCCATACTCCAGGTCCAGTATCTTCGACAGCACGGCGGCGGTCTCCTGCGGATTTTTGACCTCGGCGGGAACGGCATAGACGGCGTCGGCGCTGACGCTCACCGCCAGCTCCTGGCTGTGGCGATCGTAGATCGTGCCCCGACGGGCGTCTACCATGATAGGGCGCAGCCGATGGTCCAGGGCATAGCCGGTCAAGCTGGGGTTGAGGAAGACCTGGAGATAAATCAGGCGCAGCCATAAGAAAAGGACGGCCGCAGCAGCGCCTAAAAAGAGAACGGCAATGCGCCGCTTCACCGTCAAATGCGCAACTTCCCGCATGGGAGCCCGTCACTCCTTAATCGTGGGCTGCCTCCACCGCTGAACTGAGCACGGACTGCAACCACATGCCCACCCGGGCCAGCGCCGCAGGTTGCCCCTCCGAGCCTGATCCCTTTTCCTCCTCCCGCGGAGGAGGTGCCGCAGCCAGGTAGTAGACCGTCTCTGACTCCCGCATGCCCAGCTGGAACCGCGCCACCTGCTCTATGCGCTCCAGCGAGCTGAGGCGGCTGATCTCCAACTGTAGCCGTTCCTGCTCCACCTGCAGCTCAGCCAGGCGCTTTTCCAGCCTTTGGAGGGCATAAGTCCGGTCTATGATCAGCGCCCTCTCCCCCACGTACAGGAGCAAGAGGGCGGCCAGACAAAGCCCCAACAGGGCCACGCGCGCCATGGCGTGGAGGCGGAAGCGGCGCCGGCTTACCCGCCTGATCGGCTGCGGGCGATAGCCGGTGGCATAAGAGCGGCAAGCTTCGGCCTGTACCCTTGCAGTAGCTGCTAACATTTTATTCGCGCTCCCTCTTCTCCATACAATCAGGAAGGAACCTGAGTGCTCCTTCTGCGCTCCGCGACCCGCAACCTGGCGCTTCGGGCGCGGGGATTGGCCGCCACCTCCTCCGGCCGGGGCTCCAAAGGCCGGGCGGTCACCAGCCGCACTGGCGGCAGCACCCGCCCTTGATAGGTCTGCCCGGCGGAGGCGGCCCGGAAAACTTCTTTCACCAGCCGGTCCTCCAGGGAGTGGAAGGAGAGCACCGCCACCCTCCCGCCGGGTGCGGCCACCTCCAGGGCCTCGATCAACCCGCTTCCCAGGGCCTGCAGCTCCTGGTTGACCGCGATGCGCAGGGCCTGAAAGGTGCGCTTGGCCGGGTGGGGCCCCCGGCGGCGGGCCGCCGCCGGAATGGCGTCTTTGATCACTTCTACCAGCTGCCCGGTGGTCTCAATCCTCCGCCGGGCGCGCGCCTCCGCGATAAAGCGGGCTATCCTTCCGGCCCACCTCTCCTCCCCGTACCGGCGGATCAGCTTCGCCAACTCCCGCGGAGGCAAGGTGTTGACCAGCTCAGCCGCGGTCACCCCTTGCCGCGGGTCCATCCTCATGTCCAGCGGCCCCTCTTGCTGATAACTGAAGCCGCGGCCGGGGTCCTCCAACTGGAAAGACGAAACCCCCAGATCGAAGAGGATGCCCTCCAGCGGCGGTTGACCTAGCTCCACCCAGACCCGGCGCAACTCTCGAAAATCGGCCTGGCGCAGGATCAGCCGCCCCTGGGCCACGGCGTCGCGAAACAGTTCCTTGCCCAGCCTGATGGCCTCCGGATCGCGGTCCAGGGCTATAAGGCGGCCTGCCGGCCCGATCAGATCCAGAATCAGCGCCGCATGGCCGCCCCCTCCGAACGTGCAATCGAGATACCACCCGCCCGGCCGGCACTTGAGGAGCCAAACCGCTTCATCCCGCAGCACCGGTTGGTGGCCCTTCCGCTCCATTGCGCTCTCTCCTGACTACCACAACATTACCCTGGCTGTCATTGCCCTGCACCCTTTCCTTATTATTTGACGGCCCGGCTCAAAGGCCCAGGTCCACGATCTTCTCCGCAATCTCCTCGTAAGAGGCCGCCGCCCGGGCCGAGTAGGCCTCCCATTCCTTTTGCGCCCAGATCTCCAGGCGGGTGTTGACGCCGATGATCACCACGTCTTTCTCGATCCCGGCGTACTCCCGGAGGTTCTGCGGCAGAACCACCCGCCCTTGTTTGTCCAGCTCGCACTCGCTCGCGCCGGAAAAGAGAAAGCGGGTAAAGGAACGGGCATCTCCCTTGGTCAGGGGGAGGTTCTTCACCTTCTCTTCCAGCTGGTGCCACTCCGCCTCCGGATAAACGAAGAGGCAGCGGTCCAGGCCCCGGGTAATGATGCAGCGCTCGCCCAGCTCCTCCCGGAAGCGGGCCGGGATGGCCACCCGCCCTTTGTCGTCCAGGGTATGCTGGTACTCGCCCATGAACACCGGGGATCACCTGCCGGCCAGGAAAGGCCCGCTGCCCGGACGGCACCCGGAGGCGGACCTTTCACCACTTTTCCCCACTTTGCACCACTTTGGTACAGGTTAACTTCTACCCCTCCCTTAAAATTCCTGCTGCTCCCCACAAAAAAAATAAAAAAGAGGGGCGGCCAAGGCGCCGACCCTCTGAGCCGAAAAGAGAAGAGGCCTTACCCTCTTTCGCCGGCTCCACCGCCGGCTTCCCCCTCTCCGACGTCGGCCTCGAGCAACACCTTCAAGGTGTGGTCTTCGGAGGAAAACCCTATCTGTCTAATCACTCCGGCAAAAGGGGCCCAAGCAGTGCCGGCCCGCCCCGGGAGAACTCCCAACTTCTCCCCTTTGGCTACCCGGTCCCCCGGCTTTTTAGTACACCCCTGAGAAGCCTCCAAGACTATCTCTTGCCTTTTGCTCTCCCTCATGAATGATCCCCTTTCGGCTCGTTTTCCCGCACATTTACCTTCATCTTCCTCGCCACAGCTTCTCCCCGGGGAGAAGACGGCGATGCCCGACCGGACTTCCACTCTGCCTTCCGGGTCGGGCACCGCCTGGATATTGGGGAGGGGTGAGGAAATTAGAGTCCCAAAGCTAGCACCTTCTCTTTGGATCTCCGTGTTGTCAAGTGACGCCGCTATTCGCTGCGGGGCCGAAGGCGAAGACGGGCACGTCAGCGCCGGTGTGGCCGCTGGAGGTCCAGCCGACCAGGGCTCTTTTGCTTACCAGCTCCGCCGCGAAGTTGGCCGCACCGTAGGGGTCCTTGGCCTTGTTCCTCAAAGCCTCCTGGAGGGCCTTGACCTCTTCGGCGCTCAGGTCGGTCACGCCGGTGTATTGCGCCATGACTTCTTTGACGTTGCTTTCAGTCAGCTTGGCGGCAATCACGTCTTCAAAGGAGCCTTTGGCGGCCTTGAGCACCTCGGGTTTGAAGTTGTACTGCCCGTAACCGCCTACGGACAGGCCGCCCGTCTCGTGGTCCGCCGTTACCACCACCAGCGTATCAGGATTACGCAGGGCGAAATCCAGCGCTACCCCGACCGCCTCGTCAAAAGCCAGAGTATCGTAGACCGCGGCGGCGGCGTCATGGGCGTGTGAGGCGTGGTCAATGCGGCCTCCTTCCACCATGAGGAAGAACCCGTCCGGATCCCGGCTCAAAAGCTCGATGGCCTTGCGGGTCATCTCCGCGAGGCTGGGCTCCCGAGCGGGATCGCGGTCGAGCTCGTAGCTCAAATGGCTGCTCTTGAAGAGGCCCAGCACTTTACCCCCCGTCACCTTATTCAGCTCGTCCTTGGTCTCTACAAAGGTGTAGCCCTTGCTCCTGGCTTCGGCAATGAGGTCCCGGCCATCGGTCCGCTTGCCCTTCTGCGCGGCGGGGACGAAATACCCCTTCCCGCCGCCCAGGAGCACATCCACGTTGTGGTTCAGCATGTCCACCGCGATCTCCTGCTCCGCATCCCGGTTCACATGGTGCGCCGCAAAGACCGCCGGCGTGGCGTGGGTGATGCGGGTGGTGGTCACCAGGCCGGTGGCTTTGCCCGCCTCCTGGGCCGCCTCCAAAATGGTCTTGACAGGCTTTCGGTTGACGTCCACGCTGATGGCGGCGTTATAGCTCTTGACTCCCGTAGCCAGGGCGGTCCCGGCGGCAGCGGAGTCAGTCACCCACTTCTCCTGCGGATCGTTGGGGTAGGTGGAAGCCGTCCCTACCACCGGAAAACCATCCATGTAGAGACTTTCGCCCTTTACGATGCGGGCCGCCGTCAACTGGCCGAAGCCCATGCCGTCGCCGATGAGGAGAATAAGGTTCTTGACGGGCTTGGCCGCCTCCGCGGCGGGCGCTCCGGCGCCCAGTCCCACCAGCGAGAGGACCAGAAAGAGCGCCAGGATAAAAGAGAACTTGCTCCGCAAAAGAATCCCTCCTCCAGCAGCATTCTTGACAGGTTGATTATAGCGCCCCCCTGTAAATGCGAGATCAACTTTGGATGAACCGGTGTAAACTTTGCCTTAAAGTTTTGTTACAGCAGTAAAAAGTAAAAAAGCCCTCCCGAGCGGAGAGGCGAAACTCCCCGCGCGGGAAGGCTGGTCCCCCTTGTTAAACGAGAGGGCTGGTCAGAGCGCTTCCTTCATGCGCACCGACAGGCGGATGCGCCCGATCAAGCCGCCCAGGAGGCCGGCCGCCGCACCGGTGACCAGGTAGCCCACCCGCAGCGGCATGGGGATCTCCCGCACGCTCAGCCCCCAGTGGAACTGCTGGGAGAGGAAGCCCAGGGCCAGCGGGGGGATCAACTTAAAGAGGAGGACGTAGAGGAGCCCCATCAGCACCCCCGAGAGAACGGGGTGGCCGGGGGCCATCCGCCCCACCACCAAGGCTCCGACCAGAATGTACAAGGCCTGGACGTAGAGGGCGGCCATCTCCCCTGCCGGGAGATAATCGCCGAAGGCCAGGGGGAGGAAGAACCTCTCCAGGTCGCCGGCCAGGGGGGAGAAGAACTCCGCGAGAAAAAGGGCCAGGACCAGGCCGACCAGAACAGGTGCCAGATCGATCTTCTCTGCCGCCATAACCTGCGTTCCCTTCCTTTCTCGATCATTGCTCTCCAAAAGTGCTAACCGCGCGGCCTTATGTATTACAAAATTATTCTCGGCAGTGAAAGGGGGAAACTCAAGAGGCGGTGGTGTCAAGTCAGCGGACCCGGCTGGAGACGAACGGTTGCGGGAGAAACAAAAACGGGCGCGCTCCGAAAGCACGTCCGTTCCTCCAAAAGCCACGACAACCAGGCCTGTAAGCCGAGTTCTGTCGAGGGTGATCATCCATCTAGGCGACCGGTCGCCCGGCCGCTCCAGCGACCAACCCGAGGGAAGAGCGGGCCACTCTGTCTCCCTCCTATTTGGTCTTGCTCCGGGTGGGGTTTACCAAGCCGGCTCAGTTGCCTGGCCGCTGGTGCGCTCTTACCGCACCTTTTCACCCTTGCCCGGCCGCAGCCGGGCGGTCTGTTTTCTGTGGCACTTTCCTTGGGGTCGCCCCCACCGGGCGTTACCCGGCACCCTGCCCTGTGGAGCTCGGACTTTCCTCGCGGCCGCGCAGCGGCCGCGCGATCACCTGACCTGGTTGCCTTGCCGCACACCGATTATAGCACCTTTCCCCCCGGGGCGCAAGGGCACCCGGACCGGAGCGGCCGCCGCGACGACAGCCGCCTTTGTGCAAAAATGCAGCAAGGGTTGCACCGACCTGCCCGTGCGCCCTTTCCAAATCCCCGCTTTTGCTTTTCTTTATTTGATGGGCCACGCCGAGCGGTGCAACTACCTTTAGACGCCCGCCCCGGCACCTGGAGCTCTAAACGGCCGCCGCCCCTCCCCCGCCGGCAGCCGGCGCAGGAAGCGCAGGGGCCACAAAAGCGGCCGGATGCGCACCGTCTCCTGGCGCAGGGCGCGCTCCACCAGTTCCACCGCGGTGCGGACGTGGGCCTC